>WTAG01000619.1 GCA_013139755.1 Methylomarinum sp.
AATTTGGCTATGAATAAAAAAACATGACTATTAAGGAAGCTCTGATCAAGTCCAATTATTTTTAGCTTGCTAAAACGGCCGATATTTTCCACGAAGATCGGCGCAATAGAATAACTATTACTTCTCACTTTATGAAAAATAGCGACAGTTTTTTCTGCGCTAAATTCTAACCAACTTAATCAGAGCTTCCTTAACTAACCACAGGTTAAAAATTGTAGGGCGGACTTCAGTCCGCAGTCACAGCCATAAACGGCCTCTATGGCAGACTGAAGTCCGCCCTACAGGTTCTTATTTTTTAATCAACCTGTGGTTTGCATATGACCACCTGATTACCCATGAGTTTCAGCTAAATTCAGAGGGCATACGGTTTTTTTCTTAGCCTGTGAGGAGACATTAAGTTAGCGATAAATATGGGATTAGCCGAATAATTTCGTTTTTTTGTGGGATTCCCATGTTTACTGGTGTTCAAAGTGTTTTTGTGTTTTGATTTGCTTTTTTTATAGTCTGCGACAAATTTAAAAAAAGTGGTTTTATTGTTTTTTAGCCTTATATTTTGCGACTTTTAAATTTGATTGAAGTGGCATTTAAAAAACGTTTAAATTTCGTGTCCATTCCAAATTACCTTTCCAACAATTAGGATTTTGTCTGTATTGTCTTTTGGGATGGTTTCTTCTCTATAAAGCTTGTTGTCACTTATTATATTGATAGAGCCGTCGAAGTTTTGTTGGATTCTTTTTACTACTAGATGACCATCGTTCTTTATTATATAGATAGAGTCGTCTGTAATTTTGTTTATTCTGGTGTCTACCAGTAGTATGTCACCATCGCTTATGGTGGGTAACATTGAGTCGCCACGGGCTTTTATGGTTGCTAGGTTTTGTTTGTTTAGCTTTTTTTCTGCTACCCAGTCAGTTCTAAATGCAATTTGGCTTACTTGCTCTTCATGATCAACCAAACTGCCGTGTCCAGCTGATACTTCTACATTATAAAGTGGTACCAAGATGTAATCAGGCACGTTACTTAACTTAGCTACACCTTCAACTATTGTTAAAACCTGTGATCTGTAAGATGTTTTATATTTATCCGCCTTCATCTCTGATTCCATTATTATAAATTTTAGGGCGTGATATATAGCGGTGTCTCTGTCCATTTGACCCTGTTCAGCCACATCATGGAGCCAATGCAAGCCATCGTGGAGATTACTATGGACCTCTTTCTCATTGGTCTCTGACCATTGTTGAGCCTGCTGATCGCCTGCGTCTGCCAGGATGCGGTTATTGATGGCTTCTAGCTGTCTGGGGAGCTGTTTGGCATCATCCAGTAGCATTTCGCCTTCCCCACTTAACAACCAGCTTACATTTACGCCCAGTTTATCTAATCCCATTAAGGTTTTTCCACCAGGCATGCTTCTACCGTGCTCATTCTCTTGATATCCACGTAGTTTTGCACCTATTGCTTCTGAAAAATCTGCTTGGTTGTAATCAAGACGCCCTCTTATTAATTTTAATCTTTCTGATATATCCGATAAATCGTGCATCACTTTATCCAGGTTAAGTGATGCACGCAATACATCACTTTTATTAACGCATCACTTAAAGTCCTTTTCATTTAATATCAACAACATAGATAAATTAAACGAAAATACATGCTATTTAGTTAAGCGGTGCACGGAAAAACATTTTGTAGGTACGGTATACCATGCTATAGTTTAAAGCATGAACGAAAATAAACATGCTAAAAAAAGCCAGTCAACTGACTGGCACTCTGCCGATATTGTTGCTTCTTTACGGAAGGCTGATTGGTCTTTACGCGGACTCAGTGTTAAGCATGGGCTAAAGCCCACAACCTTAGCTAATGCCATGCATCGGCCTTACCCAAAAGGTGAAAAACATATCGCTGATGCGATAGGTGTTAAACCTTGGCAGATATGGCCTAGCCGTTACAACATCAGTATTGATGAAGACGGCAACAGTATTGGCACTCCTAATCGTCCTCGAGGCCCTGTCCCCAGCAAGAAATATGATACAGCACCTAAAAAAACCTGCAACGTAAAAAAGAAAGCGGCGGCTTGACATGAAGAAGGTAAAAGACACTTTAACTTTAGACTTGTTCGATTTGCCTACGCCTGAAGTAGTGATCCCTGGTGATTCGCAATATGGGCGTGAAGTATCTGAAACTGTGAGCTTGATGCTGGGTGATTCTGGGTTAAAAGACCGTTATGAAATTAGCGCGGCTGTTAGTCGATTGGCTGATAAGGATGTGAGTAAACATATGCTGGATGCTTATTGTTCTGCAGCTCGTAATGACCATCCGTTACCGTTTTGGTTGGCACCGATTTTAGAAACTGTGTGTACCAGCCATAGGTTAACTGATTGGTTGGTGAGTAAGCGTGGTGGCCGAGTGGCTTATGGCGGTGATGCTTTAGATGCTGAAATAGGAAAATTACAGCAAATGAAAAAACAAATGCAAGGTGAGATTAATCAGCAAATCCACCGCTTGGAAAAAATGAAAGAGGTGGTGAAATGAGTATGACAGATACAACGAATACCGTTTATAAACAAGGGGAAGATTGTTTTTTAAAGGGTTTTTCTATTGATGATGCCCCTTACGCAAGTGCGATTGATTATAGCGGCAATGATAGCCAAAGAATTACTAGCCTTATGGTTATTCAACTCAGAGAAGTATGGCAATTAGGGTGGATTGCGGCAGGTGGCTTTAAGGCTTTAAATCTTGGTATGCAAACAGGTTATGAAAAAAAAGGACATTACCGTATTTGTCCTTTTAATAATGAGCTTGAACGCCAGGACTGGATTGACGGCTGGATGACTGCGTCGATCAGCAAAGTATCAAACTACCCAACGGAGCATTAATATGGGCAAGGAAACTACTTTTGATGATGATCTGCTGACAGCTAAACAAATTGCTGGTGCGGCTGATGTGGATAAAAGCACTATTACTAGACGCATTAAAACTGAAAATATCCCAACGGCTATAAAAAAGTCCCGTGGCGGTGCTATCAATCTAGTCGCCTTCAATGACCTACCCGCAGACCTAAAAGCCGCAGTGCAGCTAAAACACGGCCAAACTGAAAGACCTGCTGTTTCTGAAAAAGTACAAGCCCTGCTGGATGCTGAGGAAGAAACCCGAGATCAACCTTTAAAGTACACAGTAGATTGGTCTCACTATGATAAAAAAACAGCGGCCCAGAAAAGCAAGGCGGCTAAAAAACTGCTTATCCTGCGCGAACTGAAGTTATTACTTGATTATTCAGGTGAGAAAAAGAAAGTGACCGAAACTATGCAACGGATTGCTGATAAGCATGAAATGAGTGAGAAAACCTTAAAGAACTGGTGGTATGGGCGTAAAGGTAAACCTGGTGTTATTTATTTTGATGAAAAAGATTGGCCTGCTGTATTGGTTAATTGCCATACAGGCCGTAGAGCGAGCGGCAATTTTAGCCAAGAAGCTTTTGATTGGTTTAGCTCCTTTTATCTACACCGTAGCAAACCTTCTTTAAAAGATAGCTATCGTCGGACTGAAGAGATCGCAGAGGTTCAGGGCTGGATTATGCCTTCTGAAAAAACCATGGAACGGTATATGAAAGATCAAATTAGCGCATTTAGTCGGGTGTTTTTTCGTGAAGGTGAAGTGGCTGCTCGTAAACTGCATCCCTTTCAACATCGTGATAAAACCTGTTTTAAAGCAGGGGAAGCTGTGACTGGTGATGGTCTTAAATTTGACCGTGTGTGGGTTGAGTTCCCAGATGGCGAGATTATTAACACTGCAACAGGCTGGTTTTGGCAGGATATTTACAGTGGCAAGATTTTAGCTTATCGGCTGGACAAAACCGAAAACACTGATGTTTTTCGTTTGGCTACTTATGACTTAACCGCGCTGTGTACGCCTTATTATGTGCAAGTGGATAACACACGGGTGGCGGCTAATAAAGCCATGACTGGACAGGCTAAAGGACGGCATCGTTTTAAGGATTTACCGACTGATCCTATGGGGATATTACTGCACTTAGGCATGGATGTGCATTTTACCAACCCTGATCATAAGGTTTCTAACCCTGGGGTAAAACCGATTGAGAGAGCCTTTGGTATTGGCGGCATACACGAGAAAGTAGCGACTAATACGCAATTACGAGACCGTGGATTCAGTCGAAAAACAGCGATTCCTTTTGATGAGTTTAGAAAAATTGTGGCTGATGAGGTAGTCAGACATAACGCGCAGAAAAAAAGACGTTCTGATGTTTGCCAAGGCATCTACAGCTTTGATGAAGCTTTTTCCCGTAGTTTTGCTACTGCAGCTCCACGCATATCATCAGAAGAACAGCGTCGATTATTACTAAAAATGCCTGAGCAAGTAAGGGCTGCCAAAGATAACGGGGTGATTAGCATAAAAGCTGGTCGCAGTAGTTCTGGTCGTAACCGTTATTACTGTGATGAATTAATTGAATATGGTGGTCAGGAATTAGTGGTGTTTTACGATCCGCAAAACCTGCATGGCAAGGTCAATGTTTATAGCATGGATAACCGTTATTTATTTGATGCGGAATGGATGCCAAGTGTCGCTTTTAATGATCAGAGTGATTCACGGGAATACTTTAAAAATGATCAGCGCAGACGTAAATCAGCAAAACTGATGGCCAATGCTGAAAAATGCATGGACAACCTTGATTTGCAGAAGTATGTGCCTGAAAAACGTGCAGCAGAAACACCTACCGCTGATGTGATTACAGGGAAATTTGAGAACACTTTAAAAATGCCAGAAGCGGTTTCAGTGGATCAGGAAACAGGCGAAGTGATTAATGCAGAATCCTTATTTGGTAAGGCCGCTGAACAAATGGAGGAGGTATTACAAAGAAAACTAGCAGAAGAAATATAACCCTGCCTAGTGCAAATAGACAGGGTTAAAACAAGTCCAAGGACTTATAACACAAGAGGATTATAACACATGAATAATGTAGTGAATATGAAACCAGAAGAACAAAAAAATCAAGACCGTGCAGAAGGTTTGCGTGGACAAATTAGAGCAGAAATGAGCCAGTACGGTCTTAGCCAACCTGAAGTATCAAAACAAGCAGGGGTTGATAAGCAAGGTGCCAGTAAATTTAATCAATGGTTAAAAGGGGTTTATAAAGGCTCGAATGAAAATGTAGAAAAACAGCTGAGTCAATGGCTAGAAGAGCGTCATGAGCAACAACTGCATATGCAAGAAATGCCACAAGCCCCTGGCTGGGTAAAAACACCCACTGCCGCCAAGATTCACCATACCTTAACTTATGCGCAAATGTCGGGAGTCTCCAGCTGTGTGTTTGGGGGTGCTGGGGTGGGTAAAACATTGACTTGCGAGCATTATCAGCAAAATCATAATAACGTGTGGATAGTGACTGCCTCCCCTGCTGCATCAACTTATCCAGCCAGTTTAAAACGTATTGCCAAGGCTGTTGGGTTACGCGGTGGTGCTAATCGAGCTGCTGATCTGGAAGACGAGATTATCCAGAGATTAAAAGGTACACGTGGCTTATTGATTATTGATGAGGCGCAACTGTTAGGAATGGATTCTTTGTGGGGGATTAAGCATTTATTTGATGTAGCTAAAATTGGGGTGGCTTATGTTGGGTCAGAACAAACCTATGCCAATTTGATGGGGCGAAAAGCGGAAATGAATGCGCCTTTGTTTAGACGTATCAGTAAAAAGCAGGCTTTAAAAAAACCCAGTAAAGACGATGTTGGGACCTTATTAACAGCCTGGGGATTAAGTGATAGAGCCAGCATTGAATTTTGCTTAAAAATAGCGGTTAAGCCAGGTGCTTTGGGGATGGTAACTGAAACACTGCGATTAGCTGCATTTTTGGCCATGGCTGATAGCAGTGGGCTGACATTGAAATATATCAAATCTGCTTATCAGGATTTGGATTATCAGGGGTAATTGATATGACTACTCAAAAAATAGCCAAATACAGCGAATATGATAATCGCGGCAATTTATACGTGGATTGTTCTGAGTGTGATCGTGGTGCAAACGGCACTGATAAAGATAAATGTGCAGCTGGTAAATATAAACGAGGCAATAAAGGTGGCTGTTTCTTAGGCACTTTATTACCTGAATTAAAAATGAAAGGTGAAAAAAATGCATAAAAAGCATCATCCAGATCAAGGAAAGGTACGCAAACAAGGTGCACAAGTCGCTAAAGCATTAATGGAACTTGTTGAAATAGGTGTTGAAGTTATCTCAGTCTCATTTTTAGGGCCCCATCCAGAAATACTGGTGATGAACTGTCCTGGTGTAGACAAAATACGAAATCATTGTTGGGGGCAAGGTGAAAATGAACACGGTAAATACACCCGTAAAGTAGCCGTCGTAAAAGGCTGCACAGTCAAGTGGCATGAGGAACGCGCATGAAAACTAAACTTCGGACTATTGCGGGCTACTTGCTTGGAATGTCCGGTTATTTAATGCTGTTTTTTGGGGCTGCATTAGTCCAAATAGCAGACAACCTTTTTAAAATTAACAGCCAAAAACAGGAGCACTGAAATGGTAATAAAACCACCTGCAGGTTATATGAAAAATGCACAGGGGCACTTGGTCCCTGACGATAGCATTGAAGATATAGACAAATTACGGAATAGCTTGGTTACTGATGTAATTAAAGCAGCCAAATTGCTTCAATCTGATATGGCACGCTTTAAAGCAACAGTTGTGGGTGATATTGACGCTTTTGTCGAAATTTCAGCCGAAGAATATGACACCAAACTAGGGGGTAAAAAGGGGAATTTGTCCCTAACTTCATTCGATGGTCAGTACAAAATACTGATGGCTGTATCGGATACGCTGGCTTTTGATGAGCGTATACAGATAGCCAAACAGTTGATTGATGAATGCATACATGAGTGGACCAAAAATAGTGATAACAATGTAAAAGCACTGATCGAGCATGCTTTTCAAACTGATAAAGAGGGGAATATCAACACGGGGCGTGTTCTTGGACTGTTTAAATTAAAAATTGAAGATGAAAAATGGCAAAAAGCCATGGAAGCCTTGAAAGATAGCATTAGCGTAGCCAGCAGTAAGCGTTATATGCGCATCTATGAAAGACCTGGTAATGATGAAAAATACCAACAAATTTCCCTGGATATATCTAGGCTATGAAACATAAATCAGCATCAAAAGTGCAAGCAAACCCTACGCTAGAAAGACTTAGAGAAAATGGCAGCTGGGTTACCCAGAAAGATCTAAAAGCCAGAGCCTTTAATAAACGAGCCTGTTTATTTTTATCAGGTAGCTTTTTACCCACCTATGAGCGCCGTCTAATTTTTTTAAAAAAAATGACTGCGCGTGTATGTAAACCAACAACACAAACGGTTCACCTAAGACCTGAGTGTTACTAAATCGGAGAAAGAAAGTGACTAAAGCAGAACTAATTGAAGCGATCCTAAACCACGATGACAGCATCAGTAAGAAAACGATTGATAACGTCCTTAACCATCTGGCCACAGTAATACATCAAGAGTTGGCCAATGGTGGCGAAGTGACTTTACCCGGCTTAATAAAACTGAGTGTAACTGAGCGAGCAGCTCGTCAAGGGCGTAATCCTCGAACTGGTGCTGTAGTTGATATTCCGGCTAAACGCGTGCCAAAAATGAAAGCCCTTAAAGCCCTTAAGGATGGCATTGTTTAAATCCCCCCTCTCGGCAATTGCTCCTGCATTGCTCTACCTCCTGCATCCATGCAGTCGACCCAACCCTCTCCCCCTCTGGGGCGAGGGCTTAAGTGCAGCCCCTTAACTGGGGCTTTCTGGGTAGAAGAATTAATATATGGAGCGACTATGCAAACACCCCAACAACTCAGAAAACAAGCCGCTAAGCTTAAACAGATAGCGCAACATGCCAGCGGCCCTGCTTATCACCAGGATATGCAACGCGCGCAGGCTTTAATTACCCAGGCAAAAGAATTGGAAGCAAAAAACCAGAAACGGTCTTTGAGCGTTCCAGACAACTCAGACACTTCCGCCATCCCTGGCGGTCGTAATAAACAAGCTGCCTCTAACCTGCGCAATAAAGATTTGGCAAAAATACACCTGCTATCAAAAAAAGCAGGCCTGGATGATGATGGCCGCAGGGATATGATGGATCAGATCACAGGTAAACGCAGTTCTGGCACGATGAATGCTTTTGAACGCGGTAAAGTCATCACTCACTTGCAAAATACCGTGCCAAATCAAAAGAAAGGCTCATTCCCAGGCAAACCCAACAACCTGGATAACAATCAACAGATACAAAAAATAGAAGCTCTGCTAGCCGAAGCTAAATACCCCTGGAGCTATGCCAAGGCTATTGCCAAGCGCATGTATCAAAAAGATAGCTTAGAATTTTGCAGTAGTGTTGAGCTTTCAGGCGTGATTAATGCATTAATCAAAGATGCTAAAAAACATGGACGGAAAACATCATGAGTAAAGACAACAAAATCATTGAAAAAATAAAGAAATGTTTGGCTTTATCTAAATCAAGTAATGCGCATGAAGCCGCTAATGCCCTAAGACAAGCGCAAAATATGATGGAAAAACATCGTATTAGTGATTTGGATGTTGAAGTCGCTAATGCAACTGAAAAAAATACCAAAGCCAGCGCACAGCAGAAACCATCACAATGGGAAGCGTCATTAGCATCAATGGTGGGCGGTGCCTTTAGCTGTAAAACTATCTTTGCACGTGGAATATTTAACAATGCGCAATGGCGGTTTATCGGCACAGGGACAACACCAGAACTAGCCACTTATGCCTTTGACGTGTTGCTCAGACAACTAAAAAAAGACCGTCGCCATTACATTAAAAGTAAGTTAGGGCGTTGTAAACCACGCAATAAAACAGCAAGAGCCGATACTTATTGTGAAGCTTGGGTTTGTGAGGTTTACGAGACCATTCAGCACTTTGCGCCAAATAAAGCACAGGAAAAAGCCATAAATGCCTATATGGAAAAACGATATTCAGCGGCTAAAGATTTAACGCCTAGAACACGCAAAAGCAAAGGGTGTAATGCGGATAGTCAATGGAAAGACCAGGTGGCAGGTTCCACAGACGGAGCCAATGCTCAGTTAAACCGAGGGGTAAAAGAAAACCAATCTAATAGACTGGGGGCATCATGAGCCTAACAAAAGAACAATGGGAGACGCTTGAGAAGGAACTTGATCGGGGGAGTTGGGGCGAAGCAACACTTAAATTAGATAATGACACGATTAACCTTCAGCGTGTTTTTATATCAAAAAACACGATAGCAATAGGCGTTTATATCAACGGCACAATCAAACCTGGTTGGGGCGTTGTTAGTCTGGATATGTTTGATCCAAAAGTTAAACAGCTATGGCGAAAACGTACAAAATCGCTATATGGTGGCAAGAGAAAGCAGGAGTTCATTAAAGTTTTTGGCATTCGCAGAGCAAGAAAAGAATTTGATATTGATAAAAAAACCGAATGGTATGAGCCTTATTTCCCCACTTTTGGCGGATTAAAACGGCTTTATAAAAAAAATGAAAACCTTGAGTTAATCTGTGTTGGTTACAACAAAGCAGGTGCTGCATAAATGAGCAAAAAACGCTTTGTGCAAGCGGTTGTTATTCGCAGTCTACCCGAATTGCCCAAGCTTTCAGCCGCTATCAACTATGCTGAAGGCTTATGGGATGGCTTAACCCAGCATGGCTATGGTGCAGACAAAGGCATGCCAAATGAAAACAAAGACTGGTACCAGGCATTAACCTCTCGGCAGAAAAAATGGTTTACAGGATTTTGGAATGCCTTCAATTACAAAAACAACCGTAATGGTGCAGCCATGCGCTGGGCTCAGCTAGGCGACTTAACACCTGAAGAATACAAAGTGATTATTGAGGCAGCCAAAAAAGAAGCAGTCAAACAACTGCCGTCAGGACAAGCCCGAAAAATGGCCCAAGGCTGGTTACATGAAAAACGTTACCAGGATTACCAACCTTCAAAACAAACAAAAGTCGTAGAAAAAACCCACGTTCTAATGCGCCTTAACAATGAGTTAAAGGCCATTAAAAAGTTATATGAATCCAGTAAAAGTGACGCACTACTCAAACAAATTGAAAAGCTAGAACAGGCGATACGAGATGCACGCGTTTGACAGCGAAAAAATACAAGCTAAACTGCTAACCAGCAGAAGGCAGGAGTTAGTTGGAATTGTCGGACTTTCAGCCGCCCTCACGCTGGTAGAAATACGCGGTGGTATACGATTAAGCGTCCCCACCCGAGTTAAACCAGAGCATTGGTTAGTGCAGCACATAGGGCTAGAGGCATTAAAAAAACTGGTTGACTATTACAAAGGCGAAGAGATCGAGATAGATCGTTGTGTAAGAGCCTTATCAGCGATAAAAGAACAGCAAATCCTACAAGAATCAGCTCAAGGGTGTAGTAACGCCCAATTGGCCAGAAAATATGGCTATACAGAGCGCGGAATGCGTAAACTCAGGCGACGAGTAGAGAAAACAGAACCTACGCCACAGATTGATTTATTTGAATAACTTAGAAAAGGAAAAATCATGAGCCAGAATATAGTCTGTCCAAAATGTCAGTACATAAGAAAAGAAGGTGATGACCCAAGTATTCCTTTCACGACTTGTCCTGATTGTGGGGTGATTTATTCTAAATGGGCGTCTTATAACGCTAATAAAGTAAAGGCCAATAATCCCGAATTATTTAGTGTTCCAGAGCCGACTATTGCCAGTAAGTTTAAATTTAATTTATCAATAATCAGAGCTGTTGTTAATGGCATGGCTAAGCATCCTTGGCGTATTAATGGCGTTCTGTTTTCTCTACTTATAATTTTTAACATCAGCACAGCCCCGTCATTCACTTGGAATAATGCTTTAGTGCAGTGTCAGATGGCCATTAAAAACTATTCAAGAGATCCTGATACAGCTGAAGTACCTTTCGTTTCCAATATTGGAGCTGGTGATTGGTATAGATTTTCTTGGGGTAGATCAACTAGTTTTATAAGAATGCGTAATGGCCTAGGGCTAGAGGTACCTGTTACTGCTGATTGCGAGGTGGATGGAGCAACTAAGCGTATTACTTCGTTAACGATTAATGAAAAATCTATTTACTAAGTCAATAGTAAGTAGCATTACGCTACTGCTAATGGTACTTACCTATCTATCGCCAAGCAAATAAGTTAAACTAAAGTCAACAAAACAAACCCCGTAGGAACTCATTCCCACGGGGTTTTTTTATGCCTGCTCGATACACTAACCCCATGAGCAGATATAGACCCGAATCAGAAATCACCACCCTAATCATTCATTGTGCAGCCACCCCTAATGGCAAATGGTTTGATGCTGAAGACATCGACCAATGGCATGGTGAGCGTCACTTTAGCCGTGGCAATCGTTTCTTAACAAACCAGCAACCGCGTTTAAAACATATTGGCTATCATTTTGTGATTGGGCTTAAAGGGGCCGTGGTCTGTGGGCGTAGCCTAAATGAAACTGGGGCACATGCCCGAGGCTATAACGCGGTTTCTTTAGGCACTTGCCTAATCGGGACGGATAAATTTACCGAAGAACAATGGCTAGCCCTTAAGCAACATGTAGAAGCCCTAAAAAACAAATACCCTGGTTTAAAAATTATTGGCCATCGCCAAGTAAACAATCATAAAACCTGCCCAGGCTTTGATGTACAAGCCTGGTTAGCAGATGGCATGAAACCACCCCAACAACAGCTAATTGAATACAACCATGACTGAACTCCAAAGAAAACAGCAAACCGTACGTGATCTACAACTTCATGCGGCTTATGCAAAGCACAATGTACGAGAGCATCAGCATAAATTAGCTGATTCCAATCAATGCCTGGAAGAGATCAACAAAGACGGTAAAGCTGCCTTGTTTGATTTATACGTCAGTAGTTCACACCGCTCATTTATGAAATTTTTACGGGAAAACGAACATGGATAAGTCGAACCAGCCTCCTGCTTCTATCGACACTCCCGCCATCCCTGGCGGTCGAAAGCACTATCTACAAAGCAAAACCATCTGGTTCAACATTGCCTTGGCTTTATTTGCTGTGATTAGCACCCATACCGACTTGCTTAGAGAATATATGTCCGATGGCGGTTATATGTTAGTGCTTATGCTGGTATCTGCTGGTAATACTTATTTACGTTGCATTACTAAACAGGGAGTCAGTAAATGATCGAGCTAATACTAGGCATGGCTGTGATTATCGTGCTATTGGGTGGTTTATTATGGATCTCCATGAAGAACACAGCAGAGGCCAGTGCCAGGGCAAAAGAAGCCTATGAAGGATTGGCGAGAATTAAACAGGCACATGAAGCGGTTGAAAAACAAATGCAAGTTGAGCAGGAGCAGTTTAACGATGATCAAATTAATATTGGTGCTCGGCATCACTTTGGTGACTAGCGCCTGTTCACCACGCTATATCAGCATCCCTTTACCGTTACCGCCTAAGCCTGAAATGCCCGCCTTAAGCGACAGTGATTTAACCCCACTATCAGATGCGGTGTATCAAAAAGTGGCCAAAAGAGATTTGGCTTATAAACACTATCAGCAACGCTTAGAAGCGGTGATTAAATCCACCTGGTCGAAAGGAGATGAATAATGGATATGGAAGCAATTAGATTAAGCCTGACTGTGCTAAATATGGTGATCAGTGCGGCGGTATGGATATTTGTTTGGCAAGCGCGTAAAAGCCAAGTGACCCAGGATTCTGTGAAATCATTAGAAGACAGTGTGGCTAAGCGTTTTGATAATAAAGGAATAAGAATTTCTAAACTAGAGGCAGATCTTAAAGCCTTGCCTAGTTCTATTGAGATTGTACGCATACATGAGCGTATTGATGACTCAATCAAAAGCAATCAGGAAACCCAGTTACTCATTGGTGAGTTAATTGGTCAGATTAAACAAATGAATGTGGAGCGTAACCGTGCCTGAACGTGATATTAAAGCAGAACAACGCAGATTAGCCATTTTGCAATTCTTAAAGGATGATCCAGATTACAAAGTGAACGATGCTTTGCTGCTAGAGCTATTGGCCTCGATTGGTTTTGGTGTATCAAAAAATGTGCTGTCAGCTGATCTGATGTTTTTGGAGGAATCACAACTGGTCTCAACCAGTGATATAGCAGGTTGTACATTGGTTATTTTACGTGGCAATGGTTATGGCGTAGCAACGGGAGTTTCAGTTATTCCAGGCATTGCCAGACCAAGGCCAGAATAATGTTGAATTTGCAAATAATTTATCTTGAAATATGGGTCTTTGCCCATGAATTTGTCTTTGCCTGGATGATTTTTATCTTTGGCGCATTAGGAGGCTACCATTTTATACCCGTAACTATTGTGGCCTTATCCATTAACTGGGGACTTAATTGGCTGGCTAATAAATGTATGGATGAAGAAGGCTTTGAATAATGAGCGTTCGTATTGATCCCGTGGTTTTGCACATTCGTGGTTATGCTGATGGGGTTGATATCAACAAAACACTCAGCGAAATGACAGCGCCTTATCGGTTTCATTGCCTGGTGGTGATGCAAGATAACGGGGTGGCCAGAATTCAAGGGCTGAGTGATGGGGTCAGTATGAAATATCGTTCCCAGATCAAGCAAAAGCTAAAACTTTTTGGTGTTAAAGAAATCACCTGGCGACATGCTGGGCGTGAATTTAGAAAGGTATTGTAATGGGTAGAAAATCTACTATCGACTTATTGCCCGAAGCTTTCAAAGAAGCCTTAAATGCTTTACTGCGTGACCCTGCGGTTACTCAGTTAGAAGCGGCTGAAGAAGTTAATCGTTTGCTGGTGCATGCAGGTGAAGAGGAACGTGTCAGTAAATCCTCTGTTAATCGCTATGCCATGCGCATGGATAAAATCGGAGCCAAGCTTAAGCAAAGCCGTGAAGTCTCCAAAATGTGGATAGCCGAGTTAGGCAGCCAGCCCCAAGGCCAAGTCGGTCATTTATTAAATGAAGTGGTCAGAAACTTAGCCTTTGATACAGCCATTGCATTATCTGAAGAAGAAGAGCCCGTCCCACCCAAATTAATCAGAGAGCTGGCGATTGCGATTGAAAAGTTGGAAAAAGCGGCCTCAGAAAATGAAAAACGGACCGCACAAATCAGACAACAAGCCCGAGAAGAAGCGGCTGAAGAGCTAACCAAAGAGCTTAAAAATGACGGTATTAGCGAGCAAGTAGAAGCTAGTATTAAACGTATCTTATTAGGTGCAGGTTAAAACCTCCCCCTTTAAAAAGGGGGATTGAGCGGGACTATTAATGACAAATCAACAATGGTTACTATGGCACAAGCCAGAAGCAACAGAGGCACAAATCCAATCATTCTGTCAGCGTGTTGGCACACTTTCAGGCAATCATATGCTCGACCATGCTCGTGGATTAGCCTTAGAGGCTATTAACCATGACTATTGAGCCAACATCCCTAGAAAAAGTTGAATCCTTAGCCTCTGCAGATTACTTTCCTGAAGACCAGCCTGTCTTATTAGGTTATCAAGCCCGTTGGTTTGCCGATGAATCGGAGATAAGAATTGCTGAAAAATCACGTCGTACAGGCCTCACTTGGGCCGAAGCTGCTAGTAATGTGGTTACTGCTTCAAAACCCAAGCGCAGAGGCGGCCGAAATGTGTTTTATGTCGGCTCACGTCAAGAAATGGCACTTGAATATATTGCCGCCGTCTCCCTATTTGCAAAAGCCTTCAATCAACTGGCGGGTGAAGTCCAGGAAAGCATTTTTAAAGATGAAGACGGTAAGAACGAGATCCTTACTTATACTGTTCGATTTCCCAATTCTGGTTTTAAAATTTCCGCCCTTAGCTCGCGGCCCTCCAACCTGCGGGGTATGCAAGGGGATGTTGTGATTGATGAAGCAGCCTTTCATGATTCATTACACGACCTGCTAAAAGCCGCCATGGCCTTAACCATGTGGGGTGCCAGAGTGCGCATTATCAGCACCCATAATGGGGTTAATAATGAATACAACCATTATATTGAAGATGCCAGAGCAGGAAAAAAGAAATACAGT
>WTAG01000400.1 GCA_013139755.1 Methylomarinum sp.
CCAGCTCTTTAAGAATTTCTTCTTATGAGGAATCTTCAGGATTTGTATCTTTTAATGCTACAGCTCCAGCATCAAGTACAATGACTATCTGCTGGATACAAATCCTACATTCACAAAATAATTAATCCTCAGCAATCCACTCTTGCAATGCAACAATAATCTCTTTTGCCTGCTTTTCACTGGAAATGTTGAATTTAGATTTTTGTGAGTATTCACCATTTCTTTTTTGATAGCGACGAATGGTAAACTTATCAGGGCCGTATTCTTCTTTGGTACGATTCCAATCTTGATATCTATAAATAACCGTTGCCCAAGCGCCTTTACTTAAGACCTTCTTATCTAACTCCTTAACAGTTTCTATACCACCATCTTCATAGCTTACCGTTAATTCTTCTACTATTTCAGCCATTATCATTCCACCTTAAATTAATTTTTCAGAAGTCTATCACAATATGTTAAAAAATGACGATGTTACTCTGTAATAAACAGACCAAATGCACGACTACCTTCACCTGTTTCAATCGTTTCCACCACTGTTAAGGTTTTTGCGTCGATCACCGAGACATTATTATCAAACCAGTTGGCAACATATACATATTGATCATCTGGATGTGTACTAATTCCTTCAGGCTTCTCCCCCACCTCTATGGTTGAAATAACCTTTTTTGTTATCGTATCAATAACAGAAACCGTACTGTCATCTTGGTTAGTTACAAATAACAAACTGTCATTTAATGCTAATGCTGTTGCATAAGGTCGCTCACCGACTTTTACTGTTGCGATAACTTTTAAATGACCTTTATCCAAAACAGTCACATCATCACTTTCTACATTTGCGGTATAAACACGCTCACCTTTTTTATCTACTGATAAGCCAAAAGGGTGCTCACCTACTTTTGTAGTATTTCTAATTCTCAGTGTTTTTAAATCTATCTGTGAAATAGTATCATCTACACGGTTAGCTACGTATAACCAGCGATTATCTAGGCTTACCATCATGCCTGAAGGTGATTTACCAACTTTGATCACTTTTATTAACTGAAAGTTCTGAGTATCAAACACAGAAACTGTATTTTCATACCAGTCAGCCACAAAGACACGCTCACCTTTTGCGTCAACAGCAATACCTAAGGAAGCACCACCTACTTTTACATCCTTTATTTTCTGAAACGTCTGACTATCTAGCACAGAAAAACCACCGCCATTAGGTGTACTGATATATACCTGTTGTTGCTGATTATTAACAGCAACGCCAACTGGTTTTCCGGTTACTGATAGAGTTGTAATGACTTTATTACTTTGTGTATCAATAACAGAAACGGTGTTATCTAATTGATCAGTAATAAAAGCATAAGATGCTGAAAACAATTGAGAACTAAACAGGGAAATTGCTATTGCAAAAAATGACGTTATTTTTCTATTGTGAGATGTTTTCAAGATATGACCTCAATCAAAATCATTTAAAAGTTCAGGGGGATTGAGCTTTATGCGCTAAATAGCTCAAGAATAGAGGTATTATTGCTGTTTTTTAGAGTACGACTACTAAGAAACCAGTGTACGAAATAAACTTTACATTTATCACTGGAATTGGACTTTAAACGTACCCAGATCAGGCAAGGCTATAGCCACACTTCCAATTTTTGAAGGGTAAAGCGGACTAAAGTCCGCCCTACCCCTTTATAAAAAGAAATATAAATTATCTTTTCATTTTAATTTTAACGTCAGATGCGCTTGCACTTGAGTCAAATTTCTGTGCCAAACTAACCAAGCCATCTGTTAATACAGCTGTTACTGCTTCATCAGCTGCTGCTTCATTTAACTCTTCTGGTGGATTGTTGTTTACATATCCACGGTAATAAGTAGCAACCCAAGTGACAACAGATTTACTGCCTTTACCTTTAACAGTCATTTTTGCAGCGTAATTTTCAACTGGTAAAACGGGAATATCTTCATCTTGTCCCGCATGTTGAATTGTCTTAACAGTCGTCATATCAGTAATTTTATACTTATATGTCATTTTGTCAGCTTTATAGTCTTTTAACTCTTCAGTAATCTTACCACCTTTTAAAGTTAAAACACGAACAGAACCTTTAGTGTTCCCATTGTCTGCAGTCGTATTAGTAATCGCTGGATGCCATGACATATCATCATAATTGCTAATAACATCCCAAACTTTGTCTGCTGATGCGTCAATAGAGATAGTCGCTGTCATTTTACCGCGAACTGGACCATGAGCAATTGCAGTTGCAGAGAAAAACAATGCAGCCAAAGAAACAAATAACGCAATTTTTTTCATATTACTTCCTAAATTAATGGAGTTA
The DNA here is from genome assembly GCA_013139755.1 of Methylomarinum sp. Next base: position 2,322 of record WTAG01000400.1, read on the forward strand.
AAAACCAAACAGCTAATTATAAAACACTCTGATAATGCTCGCCTATGTATTATCCAAAATATTTTATTGCTACCAGGCATCATTATTAAGGCTATTCGCTTAACCTTGTCTGAATACTGAAACAAAATCATTTATTACACTGATTGAGACGCTAGGGGAAATAAATTGCCGAGCACAACGACAATATTTTGACTAAAGCTCAAAATTAACACCATAACACACTGATATTAATATAAATAAAATTTAATGGCATGCGTTTAGCTAAATCCTGAGTAAGATAAAATCCAAGACACTTAAGGTTGAGTCATGAAAAAAAAACCAGGCAATTTAGCAGTAGTAAGCAACAATACTTTTGAGGCAACAAAAGCAACCAACTTACACCACTACGACATTAGCAGTGCTCTACAAACCACACTGGAATTTGATGAGTTAATTAAGATTTTCAGTAACAAAGTAAGTAACTTGGTTCCACATAATAGCTTTATTTATAATAATGAAGCGTTTGATTTACAAATAAGCCAAGGTATAGTCACCCAGCACTCTTGCACTTATGCGCTAAAAGTTGAACATTTGTCACTTGGCAGCTTAACCATCATGCGCCGCCAAAAATTTAATGACGATGAAATAAAACTTTTAGAAACACTACTCTGTAGCTTGATTTATCCATTAAAAAATGCAACTTTATACAAGCAAGCCTTAAAGATGGCTTATACAGATCCGCTAACACAAACCAATAACAGAACGGCGTTTGATAACTCTCTGTCTCGCGAAATACAACTAGCAAACAGAAACTCTCGCCCATTATCAATCATCTTTTTTGATATTGATCATTTCAAAAATATCAATGATACTTATGGGCACGAATGCGGTGACATTGCTTTATCAACAGCAGCTAACTGTATTAAAGAAGCCCTTAGAGACAGTGACATTGTGTTTCGTTATGGAGGTGAGGAATTTGTTATTCTACTGAGCGATACTGACCTTAATGGAGCGAAGGTTATTGCTGAAAGAATCCGTCAACAAATAGAAAACCACAGACTTGCTTATAACATGGAGATTTTAAAGTTAACTGCCAGCTTAGGCATTAGCAGCTTAAGAGGCAATGACAACAAGGATTCATTTATCAAAAGAGCTGATAATGCTATGTACCGTGCAAAAGACAACGGCAGAAATCAAGTTCAATTCGAATTGCCAGCGCAATTAGTCTAATTCTTTATGTTGGAGCATCCGTCCTAGTGGAGGTAATACTGAGGGGCAATCAGTGCTTATAGAAAAGAACTGACACCGAATGCGGACACTCCTACAACACGACTAATCCTGGGTTTTAGTTTATGATTGAAACAACTGACTGGCAACAAATCTGCAAATCAATTGAAAAGGCTACCAAACAATCCTTTTCAATAAATAAAATCAGTCCTGTTTCTGGTGGCTGTATTAATTCTGCTTATCAATTGCATGGGCAAAACATCAGCTACTTTATCAAGATCAATAAAGCTGCCTTAGTTGATATGTTTGCCGCTGAATCTTCAGGACTTAAAGAACTTGCTAAAGAAAAAACAGTTAAAGTACCCCAGCCTATTGTTTATGGTGTTTCAGGTGAACATGCTTTTTTAGCTTTAGAAATGCTGACACTCGCTTCTGCAACTAAACCATCAGAACAACGACTAGCCCAACAACTTGCAGCATTACACCAAATCAAACAAGCATTTTTTGGCTGGCATCAAGACAATACCATTGGTTCAACAACACAATGCAATGATTGTTCTGATAACTGGGTTTCATTCTGGCGCATTAACCGTTTAGGCTTTCAACTATCCTTAGCTGAGAAAAATGGCTATAAAGGGAACTTAATCCATTCTGGTGAGAAATTATGTGAATTACTGCATCATTTTTTTAGTGACTACCAACCTCAGCCATCATTATTACATGGTGATTTATGGTCAGGAAATGCAGCTGTAACCGAACAAGGTGAACCTGTCATTTATGACCCTGCTTGTTATTATGGCGACAGAGAAGCCGATATAGCTATGACTGAATTATTTGGTGGTTTTAGTTCCAATTTTTATGCCGCTTATCATCAGTCTTATCCCTTAGATTCTGGTTATAGCTCTAGAAAAACTCTCTACAATCTATATCACATTCTAAATCATCTTAATTTATTTGGCGCTAGTTACCAGCATCAGTCTCAACAGATGATTGATTATTTATTATCTGAAGTATTATGAAAATACATCTATTTAAAAGCTTCCAACAGCTAACTCTATGGCTGTAATCAACTGACTAAAATCAATTGGTTTAATAATGTAGTCAAAAAAATCTGCCTCAAAACCTTTTTTTACATGATCAGGCATTGCATCTGCTGATACAGCAATGACAGGGATCTTTTTCTCTAAATCAAACTGTTGTCTAATTTCCTTTAATGCTTGAAACCCATTCATTCCAGGCAAACCAATATCCATAAGAATGACTTTAGGCTTTAGTGTTTTCAGCATATCCAAGCCCTCTTCTGCATTAGGCACATCATACAACTCATATTGAGGCATACGACGTATAATCTTACGCATTAATAGCGTATTTGCAGGGCTATCTTCAATATAAAGAATCGGCATCGTCATCAGATTTAGTCCTATTTTGACTATTGGGTTACAAAGTTTATTTGCATGGTACTTTTTATCACCAGGCCTAATTACAACTATTAAGCAAGTAAATAATTACAGATTTCTTCTACTGGCATGACTTTATTGACTGCATTTAATTTTATCGCCGCACTTGGCATGCCAAAGACTATACTGCTATGTTCATCCTGAGCAATTGTATAACAATTATTTTTATACATCGCTAATAATCCATCAGCACCATCAGTCCCCATTCCACTAAGAATAATACCTACCGCTCGTCCCGAGCAAGATGTGGCCACCGAATCAAAAAGCCGTGATACTGAAGGCATAAAGCCATTTACTTCTCTATCATTGCATAATTCAATATGCAGTTTAGCCCCATCGCTTTGTATTTGGCAATGATAATTATCTGGTGCAAAATAAACAGTCCCAGCCTGTAGCTGCTCACCATTTTTCGCCACTTTAATCTGTAATTCACAGGTTTCATTTAACCATTCAGCTAGCCCTTCTATAAAGCCCTTAGAAATATGCTGTGTTATCACAATAGGGGATGAGTAATTACCGGGTAATGAAGCCAATATCTGTTTTAATACTTGCGGCCCGCCTGTCGAACTACCAATAGTCACTAGCTTATAATTGACTGTAGATTTTTTAGCTAGTCCCCCCGAAGACCTTCTCTTCAATCGTCTTTTAACCAATTTAACTTCAGCCATACATCGAATAGTATCCACTATATCTCTTTGTATTGAAGAAAATTTAGGATCATAGATACTACATGGTTTTTCTAATACTGCTAATGCACCTTCATCAATTGCTCTAAAACCAATTTGTAACTCATCATCTATATTTGAGCTAATGACGACAATAGGCTTTGGATTAGTAGACATAATAGTACGAATAGAAGTTATCCCGTCCATAACAGGCATTCTAATATCCATTGTAATCAGGTCTGGATTGAGTGCCTCAGTCATTTCGATAGCTTCCAGCCCTGTTTTTGCAACACCGATAACTTCAAAATCTTCTTCATTTTCTATAATGGCCGTTAATAAAACCCCAATCACAGCTGAATCTTCAACAATTAATACTCTGATCATAATGCTCTCTAGATTAATTGTTTGATAATGGTTAGTAAAGTATCTGAATTTAATTGATCTTTACTGATATAGGCATCTGCTCCAACTTGCACACCTCGCTTTTTATCTTGTTCGCTATTGAGTGAGGTAACGATAATCGTTGGTATAGTGCGCATTTTTTCATTACCCTTTATTTTTTCTACCAATTCAAAGCCATTGATTAATGGCATTTCTATATCGGTAATAATAAGATCATAATTATTATTCCGGGTTAATTCTTCCCACGCTTGCAAGCCATTAACCAATGCCGTGACTTGAAAACCCTGCTTAAGTAAAATATTGCTTGCTAATGTTCTTGTTGTTACCGAATCATCAACAATAAGTACTTTTTTCTGCTGTTCATCTGTTGTATTTGCCAGAGATAGATGTGTCGAAGTTTTTAAAGAATTTGCTTTCTCAATAAGTTCATCAACACTCAATATGGGGATCAAATTACCACTCGCCAGTGTTGTCATTCCCACCGAAAAAGGCACTTTTATTAATGGATATGAAAAGGCTTTAATAATTAATTCCTGATCACCCATAATTTCATCAACAATTAAAACAATATTCTGCTTACCATCAGATATATATATCGTTGGCAATGTATCCGAGCGAGCATTGTTTTTACTTGAGATGCCTAACAAGTCTGCCAGATAAAAAACAGACACTGGCTCTTCATGCTTATCCAGTAAAAGTAACTTACCATTAAGATTGCCAAGCTCTTTAATATGACTATCTCTAATCCAGTCTATGCCATAAGCAGGGATGGCAAATGTTTGAGCAGCCACCGAAATTAGCAAGCCCTGTTCACTACTCAATGTAGCAGGCAACTTTAAGGTAAATTTAGTACCTTCATTAAGAGTAGAACTTACCTCGACAAAACCTTTAATCTTGCGTAAATTATTTCTAACTATATCTAACCCTACACCTCGCCCAGAGATTGTAGTAACAATATTTCTTGAAGAAAATCCTGGCTTGAAGATGAAATCCGAAATTTGTTTTTCATCTAAATCATTTGCCTCATCTCGAGTTATTAAGCCCTGCTTTATGGCTTTTTGTTTTATAGCTTCAAGATCAATACCCTGCCCATCATCACTTACATCAATGAGCAATTCATTTGCTCTTTTTATAATGCTTAACTTTAAAACAGCAGCTATATTTTTACCCTTCTCACGCCTGAGGTCAATTGATTCAATGCCATGGTCAATCGCATTATTAATCAAATGCACAAGTGGAACATGGATGTTTTTATATAAATGACGGTCAATTTTAATTTCACTGCCTTCAACAATAAAATTAATCTGCTTATTTTGCTGTTGAGACAAGTCCCTAACGATACGATGTAACGGCGCAATTAAAGTGGCAAAAGGCACTAATCGTAAAGTATTAACAGAACCATCCAGAATATGAGCAAGTTGATTAAACTGCGAACCTAATGCACGTCCCTTGTTGTATGAATTTGTGACCCGATTGGAGAAGTGTGATAGCTCTACAACCAAGTCATGCGCTTTGTTATTTTCTGCCGGTGTTTGATAAACCGAAAGCTCGTTAAAGCTACTCGATAAGTTAGTTAGAGTAATTGCTAATTGTCGATAATCATTTAACATCTGCTTAAATTGCAGCTTTGTTGTCTGCAAGTCTTCAACAATAACTGACAAATCCGTTACGTCTTGCACTGTAACTGAATAAGTATCTCGATCAGAGCTTACTCGACGCTCTCTTGAGTTTCTAACGTTAGGTGGGGGAATTAAATCAGTATTCGGTTGCCTGTCTATCTTCTCAATAGATTCAACATCAAGTTTTATAGCTTCAGCTTTAATATTATTAAAGCAAGTATCCAGATTAATTAACAATTGATTAAAATCAAATAAATATTTTTGATTATTCAGTTGAGAATCAAAAATATCCTGAATACGATCCAAGGCTTCCAGTAACAAATCAAGCACTGCACTAGAGTGTTGAATAACACCTTTAGCTAATGCACTAACGATAGACTCAAATCGATGTATTACCTCTACAATATCATTTTGTTCAACGCCTTTTGCCGCACCTTTTATAGTATGGGCAGCACGCAAGATATCATCCAGGTACTTTTTAGCATCATCGTTACTGGCTTTTTCAAGCGCAAGGATTTCGGTCGTCATCAGTTG
>WTAG01000396.1 GCA_013139755.1 Methylomarinum sp.
ATTTTATAGGATCAAATAAAATAGTGAACTTTACACTACAATGCTCGTCAGATGGACTTGAATTTTAAGCCATCGTTAATTTAAGGATATAAAAATCAATCATGTCTGAGATAAGTCATTCCCAAACTGCTTTTCAGCAACTTAAGTCATATATAAGTGAACAGATTATTGGCCAGGAGGTCTTGGTCGAAAGAATGTTAATCGCCTTGCTTGCTGATGGACATATGTTAGTCGAAGGTGCGCCGGGTCTTGCAAAGACCCGAGCGATTAATGTGTTAAGCAAAGGTATAGAAGCCGATTTCCATCGAGTGCAGTTCACGCCTGATTTGCTACCTGCTGATTTGACTGGGACAGAAATTTATCGTCCACAACAAGGCACCTTTGAATTTCAAAAAGGGCCTTTGTTTCATAATCTGGTACTTGCAGATGAAATTAACCGTTCACCGGCTAAAGTTCAAGCGGCATTACTAGAAGCGATGGCAGAAAGACAAATTACCGTTGGCAGTACCACCTATCCATTACCTAAATTGTTTATGGTTATGGCCACTCAAAACCCTATTGAACAAGAAGGGACGTATCCTTTACCAGAAGCTCAATTAGATCGGTTTTTATTACATGTGTCGATTGATTACCCCGAAGCTGAACATGAAAAAGCTATTTTGCACCTTTCCAGAGCAGAAGCTAAGGGCGATTTCCAACCCAAGAATAAAGATTTTCAAGCGATAAGCCAACAATCGGTATTAACCGCGCGGGATGAAGTACTGGATATTCATATGGCAGATACTCTGGAAGAGTATTTGTTACAAATTATTTTAGCGACTCGTAACCCAGGTGCTTATGGGGAAGATTTGGCTGGTTGGTTACAATATGGAGCCAGCCCAAGAGCGAGCATTGCATTAGATCGATGTGCAAGAGCTAAAGCATGGTTACAGCAACGTGATTTTGTCGGGCCTGAAGATATTCAGGATATGGCATTTGATGTTTTGCGTCATCGTTTGATTCTATCTTATGAGGCGGAGGCAGAAGGTATCACTACCGATCATTTTATTAAAGAATTAATATCCAGAATTGCTGTTCCATAGATGAGTGTTTCAGAAAGTAGCCTAGTTTCGGTTCAGTTAAAAACACTGATTAATTTAGCCAAGCCCGCAGTATTACTTAAACTTCATCACTCTGCTATTCGCTCAACCCAAAGTGGTGGTTATGTATCACGGTTTAAAGGCCGAGGGATGGAGTTTGATGAGGCCCGCTTATATCAACCCGGTGATGATATTCGGAGTATTGATTGGCGAGTCACTGCGCGAACAGGAAAAACTCATACCAAGGTGTTTCGTGAAGAGCGTGAACGCCCCGTTTTTATCTCTGTTGATAACCGTCCCGCCATGCATTTTGCAACTCGAGGTGTTTTTAAGTCAGTTCAGGCCGCAAAAGTGGCTGCGTTATTAGCATGGACGGCACAGCATAAAGGGGATCGAATTGGTGGGCAGGTTTATACCGAGACGGGTTGTCAGGAAGTTAAGCCGCAAAATGGTAAACATGCAGTCCTACGGTTTTTTAATGCTTTAACTCATGCGCGATCGGCGATTAAGTTAGAGATAACGCTGGAACAAACGTTGTCCCGATTGATTCAGCATGCTCGCCCAGGCAGTCTGGTTTATATAATCAGTGATTTTAGAGGCTTAAATCAAAAAGCAGAAAATCATCTGGCAAAATTATCTCGCCATTGTGATGTGGTATTAATTCATATTTATGATCCCCTAGAAAGTCACTTACCAGCAAAAGGTCGCTATCGATTCACCGATGAGCAGCGTGATGTGGTCATTGATACTGGCGATAATCAACGCATATTAAGTTACCAGCAACACTATCAACAGCGACTGGATTATTTACAGCACACGGCGAAGAAATTAGGTTTAATTTTCTTTCAATGTAGCACCACGGATGACCCTATTGAGGTTTTACGATAATGGGACCACAACCACTGCAATTAAGAGATATTCATTTACCCGACACGATTAGCTGGTGGCCGCCAGCAATAGGCTGGTGGGGGGTAATGATACTTATCCCGCTGTTTTGCTGGTTAATGGTATGGAGTTATAAACGAATCACTCGAAAAACTGCTGTGAAAACAGCAAAAAAATTATTAAAAAATATCAGGCAAGATAATGATATCGATACCCTAATTGCATTGTCTGAATTGATTCGACGGGTTGCTATGAGTCAATCACCCAGAGCAGAAGCAGCCAGCCTGACAGGAGAGGCATGGCTAGAGTATTTAGATGAATCTGTTAAAGGAACACCTTTTACGCAAGGGGTAGGAAAGGTCCTGGCTAATGCTCATTATCAAAAACAGGCAGCAACTGATCTAGATATTCCCGCTGTGACTCAACTTTGTGAAACCTGGCTTAAAGCCCAAAAATAAACTAAAAAATGATCCATTTTGAATGGCCATTATTAATATTGGCACTCCCTCTTCCTTTGTTAGTTCGCTGGTTATTGCCCGCTGATTTACCCGCAGAGCAAGCTGCATTAAAAGTTCCTTTTTTAGAAGACTTTGGTAATGGCGAAACTAAAGTGGTTACTCAAAATAAACAATGGCCTTTATTGTTAGCCACATTGGCCTGGCTTTGTCTGGTTTTAGCCTGCATGAGACCTCAATGGATGGGGGAGCCGATAGAGCAAGGGGTGAGCGGTCGTGATTTAATGCTGGCTGTCGATTTATCAGGCAGTATGCAAGAACAGGATTTTATTATTGAAGACAATCGAGTGGACCGATTAACTGCGACAAAAAAGGTCGCCAGTGAATTTATCAGTCGCCGAGTAGGTGATCGCTTAGGGCTTATTTTATTTGGCACTCAAGCGTATTTGCAAACACCTCTCACTTTTGATCGAGCGACAGTAGTTACTTTATTAAATGAATCTGCATTAGGTTTGGCTGGGGAAAGTACAGCTATTGGCGATGCCATTGGCCTTGCAGTTAAAAGGCTAAAAAAACAAAAGGCAAATAGTCGGGTATTAATTTTATTAACCGATGGGGCAAATACGGCGGGAGCGGTGAAACCAATAAAAGCTGCTGAATTAGCCGCTAACAATCATTTGAAAATTTACACTATTGGTATTGGTGCAGATGAAATGATTGTGCGCAGTTTTTTTGGTTCGCGAAAAGTGAATCCCTCTCGTGATTTAGATGAAACCACCTTAAAATCCATTGCAGAGAAAACAGGCGGTCGCTACTTTAGAGCAAGAAATACTCAGGAGTTAGATAAAATTTATCAATTATTGGACGAGTTAGAACCAGTAGAAAAAGATAAACAATATTTTCGACCTAAGACAGAACTGTACTATTGGCCTCTGGCTTTTTCTTTGTTACTGGCAGGGCTTATTAGTATCAGTCGAATGAACTGGAGAGGGTTACTGGGATGATGGAGCTAGCAGAATTTCACTTTATTCGACCTTATTGGTTGCTGGCTTTAATTCCTGCAATAGTGATAACGGTTTTATTAGTTAAAAATAAATTGAATCAAGGCAATTGGGCAACGGTTTGTGATGCAGAATTATTACCGTTTATTTTGCAGGAAAAAGCGGTAACGCATAGTCGATGGACTCTATCGATAGGCTCAATTGCTAGCTTATTAGTTATTTTTGCTTTGGCAGGCCCCACCTGGGAGCGATTACCATCCCCCGTATTTAGAAATGATGCCGCATTGGTGATTGCGCTGGATCTTTCTCAGTCAATGAATTCAACGGATATTAAACCCAGTCGTTTAAGTAGGGCGCGATTTAAAATAGCTGATATTTTAAAACAACGTAAAGATGGGCAAACAGCACTATTAGTTTATGCTGGGGATGCTTTTACCGTGACCCCATTAACTGAAGATACTGAAACCATTATCAGCCAGCTCTCTGCATTAACTACCGAAATTATGCCTAGCCAGGGAAGTAATACTGTTTTGGCCTTGCAAAAAGCAGTTGAATTATTAAAACAATCGGGTCTGCAATCAGGTGAAATACTGCTGGTGACGGATGAAGTTAATTATGATCAGTCCGTCGAAGCTGTCGAATCATTAGCGGCTTATCATCTCTCTATTCTTGGGGTGGGAACAGCAGACGGCGCACCGATAAAAATAGGGCGTGGCGGATTCCTTAAAGATGCCGAAGGTAATATTGTGTTGCCAAAATTGAATAGTCAGGAGCTTGCTCAGTTAGCGCAAAAAGGGAAGGGACGTTATATCACGATTCAGGATGATGACAGGGATATTGAAAAATTACTCAGTCAATTTGATAACCCCACAGAAAAACAACAGAGTGCGGATAATAATTTATTAATTGAGCAATGGAATGAAAAAGGCCCTTGGCTTTTACTGCTGGCTTTACCCTTAGTCGCACTTCAGTTTAGAAAAGGGCTGTTGTCGCTGGCATTAATTTGCTTATTGCCCTTTCCTGAGCCGAGTTATGCATTAGAGTGGAAAGACTTATGGCAGACTCAAGACCAGCAAGCTCAACAAGCCTTTAATAGTGGCAATTATCAACAGGCAGCTAAGCAATTTGATAGTGACGGCTGGAAGGCGGCGGCGGAATATAAGGCAGGGCAGTTTGAGAAAACCACTGAAATTTTAAATCAAGATGAATCTGCAAAGGGCTTATATAACAAAGGCAATGCACTAGCGCAATCAGGGAAATTAGCTGAATCGATTGAAGCCTATAAAAAATCATTAGAAAAAAACCCTGCAAATGAAGATGCAAAATACAATCAACAGCTGGTAGAAAAAGAATTAGAAAAGCAAAAACAATCCGAAAAAGATAAGCAGCAAGGCGAGGATAAGGAAAAGTCTGAACAGCAGGATGGAGAGAAACAAGAGCAAGATCAGCAGGGCGATCCATCTGATGAGTCAGGGGATCAGGACAAACAGCAAGACTCAGATTCTGAACCCAAACCTTCTGATAAAAACGAATCAGAGGAACAATCTGACGCGGAGCAGTCAGAGGCTGACAAGTCAGAAGAGGAAAAAAATGCTGAAGAAAAACAGGCTCAACAAGCGGCTCCACCAGAACAATATGATGAATCCAAACAAGCGGATGAGCAATGGCTTAATAGCATCCCCGATGACCCTGCTGGATTGTTAAAGCGCAAGTTTAAATACCAATATGGCCAACGTGGACGTAAAGAAACCAATGGCCAGTCTTGGTAAGTTTTAACGTTTTCGCCAACCAGGTATTATAGGATGTGCTGACGCAAGGAAGCGCATCAACCACGAATGATGAAATACAGAAGCAGTTAAATTAATACAATGATAGCTATAAAAAATAAATCCCCATTTTTATGTTTGCTTATATTTCTAATCAGTAGCCAAACTGCATTAGCAACAGAGATTAAAGTAACCGTAGACCGAAACCCAATCAGTATTAATGAATCTGTTCAGCTGACATTTACCGCAAGCACCTCACCCGATGATGATCCCGATTTTAGTCCATTAGAAAAAGACTTTAATATTTTAAACCAGTCTAAGCAGAGTAAGTCTTCCTGGATTAATGGTGAATCGAGTAAAACTATTCAGTGGGTACTTAATATCATGCCTAAAAAGGTGGGGGACTTATTAATTCCTGTCATCGCATTTGGTGATGACCACAGCAAGCAGAGTAACTTAAGAGTCACTGAAAACCAAACAAGCAATGATAACCAGAACGCTGAATTATTTTTAGAAGTTGAAGCAACCCCAAAAACAACCTATGTGCAATCTCAGGTAATTTATACCTTGCGATTATTTAGTCGAGTGCAATTGTCTCAAGCTCAATTAAGTGAACTTGAATTGACTGATGCGCTGGTAGAAAAACTGGGTGAGGTGAAAAAATACAACACCCTCCGAAATGGAGTGCAATACACAGTAAATGAATTGAATTATGCTATTTTTCCTCAAAAAAGCGGGGAAATAAATATTCCACCTATGCAATTAACCGCTGGTGTTGTGAGCAGTTCCAGAGCACGTTTTAATGGCTTTTTTAATCGACAAATCAGTAAAACCAAACGTATCCAGTCCAATGCCATTCGTTTAAATGTACAGGCAGTCCCCGAAACCTTTAAAG
>WTAG01000222.1 GCA_013139755.1 Methylomarinum sp.
ACCGTAATCCATTTCCGGGAAAAGTGCTTTAATCACACCATGCGGCCTAACTTCATGCACTTTAACATTACCGCCTTGCTTACGGACAAAATCCTCAAGCTGACGGCAAACAACGTCAAAAGCATCCTGAATCGCGACATAAGCATCCTCATGTGCGTGATGTTGACCTGACTGCTTGCTTGCAACGATTTCATGAGCTGGAGGAAGCGTAACATCTATTTTTATACTAAATAGATTTCCCTGATGATGGTGTCGATGTGGCTCTTCGATAACTACTCTGCAGCTCATTATATGTTTAGCAAAATGCTCAAGCTTTTGAGCTTTTTCTTTTATCTTTGCCTCAACTGCATCAGAGTGATCCATATTCTTAAAAGTGATTTGCAATGGTATCTTCATATAGATATGCCTGCCTGGTGATCAAATAATACAAGTGCATAATTATCCGGAGATAACCAATCTGTTAATTTTGTATTCATAATAACTTTTTCCTATAAAGGCTTATTATTTACAGCGTTAGACAAGAAGCCTCTTTTATTTATCATACAAGTTATTATCTAGATTCAATTGATGAAAACTATCTTTCAACCCTTATTTTTCTGAACTGAATAACATGAAGTGTAAATTGAATGGTAGCTCTTGGCTGCGTTCGATCGTTCAGATTGCATGTAAATAAAAAATTCATGCATTATCAGATCAAAAACGGCTATTCCTCATTTCAAATAGAAATTACGTTATATCAAACCAAAATACAATACGCATGAATACCTATACACACTAACCCAAAAAGTGGGCGGATTTGGTATTTCAAATGCCTGTTCACTTATTTAAACATGCAAAAAACACACAAAGATTAGCGACCTTTCAATTCCCTTTTTTGGTCGTATTGAGCCAGTGAATATTTGATAACTCTTGGCTCGTTGCAACATTGTCAGTAAAAATCAAAACCAAAGAAAGTGGGCGCAACCGTCAATTGAATAGCAAACAATAAATTATCTGGCCAGAAGGCTATCTTAAAAAATGAATTTACCGTCTTTATCTATAATGGAGTGGATTATTCTAACCACTTAAGCCGCCCCTTTGCCCGAGGAATTTTGTCATCATCAGGAGCCGCCGCCAAAAAACGATGATAATACTGACGGGCTTTTTCCAAATAAAAGAGCTTGTCGTAACAATGTGCCATCCAGAAATAGAGCGAAGGATTTTCTGGGCCGTATTCTCGCTCTACTTTCTCTAAATAAGGTAATGCGGAGTTACAATCGTCATAAAACTGCAGATAAAGCCAGCCTAAGTCTAAAGCATAGGTTGTGGTTGGGCTAAATCCATAAGCTTTTTGGGCAGAAAATATCGCTTCCTTTCTACGTATTTGCATCGGTTCTGTGGCACTGTAAAAATAATAATAAGCTCGTTTCTTCCAAAAAAAGGGATTTTGAGGGTAAATTTTGAGCGCTTCATCCACAATTTGTTTTAAATTGCGCCACTCCTTACTTTCTTCAGCTTTGTTAACTGCGCTGACATAATCCTTTTCGCTTCGCCTGCCTGTATTTTGCGCTTGCTGTTGCATTTGGGGATCAAAGTGACTGAAAAAGCTGACTCCTAAGCTGGTATCGGAACCCTGATAGTGAAGAGCTACCCCCTGAAGAAAGTAATATTCGATCCGGTTTCCCTGACTGTCAACGATACTTTTATCCGGTGTTTTCAAATCCAGCCATTGTTGATATTGAGATTTACTGAAAGTTTGCCGCGCATAAATATCGATACTTTCAATGGTACCGTTACGAAATTTAATAGAAACGCGTCGGGTATCATCATCTAACGGAGTGTAATCGTAACGCCTTGCCTGAACATCCACCCGAACTGGTTTTCCAAAAACCTGCTCTACTTCATTTTGTTTGGAAACTCCCGGTTCTAACCCGAGATAGGTACCGGCAAAAACCACAGGCTGTATAAATAAAAGAAATACAGCAGAATATGTGCGAATAATTTTTTTCATCATGGTTTACCGCTGCATTGTGCAATTTGTCGTATGTTTCTATCCAGGCATTGCATGCAATGTTCATCGATGGTTGCACCAAATAACAGTGCTCCGCACATAGGGCAGAAACGTTTTCGACATTCATCTTCAGACAAAGCTGTTGATACGGCTGGCTTAGGAACAGTTTTAGGCGAGGGTTTCTTAGCAGGAATTTCTGGATTGACCGGTACTTTAGGGATCTCAAAGGGCCTGCTGACTGGAGTTGCAGAATCTTTGATTTTTACTCGTTTCTTGGTGATTCTTGTTGTGGAATGTTTGATAAATGAAGGCGTGATGTTTTTACCCATGTTCTTTTTTGGTTTTCCCGAATCCAGAATAAACGCAGGCGGCAGTTTGTCGGGTTTGTTTAAGGTAACAGGGAATTGAAAAGTAACTGTTTCAGTTGCTGTGTTTTTTAGTTGAATGACTTTTGATAGATAATGCGGCGTTCTCAGTACGCCCTTACCTCTAAATTGAATCTCTGCATTTAATTTAAGATTCAGAGATGGTTTAAGCTGCCCGGCAGCCGAGTAACGACCTATCGGTCCAAGCAAATATAAGCCGTCCTCAATTTTTTTTGCGCAATATTGATTATATGCAGTGCATATTTTTGAATCCGGGATGACCTGACCCACTTGATCAAGAACATTAATAGTGACAAACCAATCGTCAAATTTTTTGTTTTCTGTCGTGACGGTTTTTACGGTCGTGTTTTTAGGTAAAAGAGGGTTGCTTTTTCTTGGTGTAGCCAGATTTTTTTCATCCCCCGGTTCACGCTCAATAAAACATAACTCCTGGCCGTATTTAAGATAATAAAGGGTTCCGCACCCCAGAATTCGAATAGGTTTTGCCTGTTGGGCTTTTTGTTCATAAACGGACTTTAATTGCCTGAGATCATCAAAACTCCCCGCAATTTTTTGATGCCAGATATTTTCTTTTTGCAACGCGCGAAAATCTTGTTCTTTACCACTTTCGAATGTACACCAGGTGCCACGTTTCTCTATCCATATCAAGTGCTTATCATCCGCTTTGATTTTTGAGTCTTGAATGAAAGAAGGTAACTTAATGAGGGCTAGATTACGTTTGATATCAGTGAGGCAGTTTTTGAGACGTTTAATAGACTCGTCAATTGATTTGTAGTGAGTTTGTCCTGACTTTTCTAGTTGCTGGATATCATTTAACAGCTTGGTTAATGGTGTCAATTTTTCACATGATTTTAATACTTTTTTCCAGGCAACAACCTTTTTCCGGGCATTTTCGATTATCCCCTGTGTCTTAGTAACAGCGTCTGAGTGTTGTTTGAGCCATAATCTTTCTTTTTTGATAGATTTTATACTGGGTATCTTGATTTTATCTATTTTGGCAGTAAGAATTTTTGCCCGCGGTAATTTTTTATAAGGCTCCATCAGTTGCATGATTGACGTTTTTGTTATTTTAGCCTTATTGATGAGAGTGTTTAATTCATCCAGGCTTGGCACTTTACTGACTAGAATCCTGCTTTCATCAAGTTGCGTTTCCAAGGTGTCGATGGATTGCTGAATAGCGGTCAGTGCTTCTTGGCCTGTTTTGTATTTCAGCTTTATCTGTTCAAGCTTTTTATGAAGTTGAGATGTTTGTTCCTGGGTAATTTCCTGGATAGTTTTTTTAGCTGTTTGAAGTAATGATTCTGCCTTTATTTGCTCAGCATCGACTTTCTTTAACTGTTTTTCTGCATTTTTCTTATCTTTTAACTGTCCTATTTGAGCGGTTTTTTCACAGGTAAATTTCGTTAGTGTTTCTGCTTTTTGTTTGAGTTTAGCCAGCTTATCAACAGAACGTTTAATCCGACCCTTCAAAGCTTGATTAATCTTGATTTGGTTTAATTTTTTACATTCATCCCGCGCTTTGGTGATTTTAGTATTGGTCTTTTCAATGTCTTTTTGCAGTGTTTTGGAATTTTTCTTTACTTGTTCGGCTTGCTCCCTAAGCACTTGAATTGCTATTTTCTGATTATTGATTTCCTGATTAATTTTGTTAATGAGTTCATTAAGATCAATTTCCAGTGTAAGCGCTTGATTAAAAGATTTTTTACGCTGTATGGCTCGAGTAGGCAATAGTTGTTTTTGCTTAAACCATTTCTGTTGTTCATACAGGATTTTGTCGAAAAAAAGTTTTGATTTAACTGCTTTTTTTTCTCGTTCTGCTTTTGGCATCATTGCTAAATCAAAGTCACCATAACCTTGAGTTTCGAGAATTTCCCCCCAAATATGGCTTTCGATTTGATTCCATCTACTTTTGCCAGCCTCTTTAAATGAGCCGGTTTCCCTGCCGTGTTCCCATAAGTCAAACATGGCAATTTTATTTTTTCCATAGGGAATACCTGGTGCACCATGGTTGGTATTGGGGTCAGTCGCATTCCAAGAGCGTGTGCCGAACAACATGCCCGTTTTAGATGCTTCAATGATTAAATAATGCTTAATTCCAGCGCCTTTAAATGCAAATTCCAATACATTGGTCATATCGCCACAGTTCCCCCTATCACGATAACTCCATCCCCATTTGCCCGCAGCCTTACTGCGAGTACTATTATCAATGTTAGGGAAAAGTCCATAAAATGCGGCTTTATCGCCGATTTTTTGCATGATGTAACGCGCTTTTACTAAATCACCTCCTGTTTTGACATGAGCAGGGGCTTCATTCTGGATCAAATATTTAGCGTATTTTTGCCAATACGAACGATACTGGGAGTCAGCTATAGCGACTCCCGGAAAAGTCGGTTCTTTGGCAAAGACTGAATAATGTGCAAACAGCAGAAAAAAATAGATTATGAAAATGATTAACCGGGATTCCTTTTTCCCTACGATTAGTACTGCAAGCTGATTGACACACATTTTCATAGCCTGTTGGTTGGTCTGACGTTTCTTAAAATTAATATTTAGGCGTTGATGGGTACCAATTAAACTATTGAAATATAATTAATAGTGCGTTTATAGGGGGGTGATGTTGAGTAACTTTAGTCCCATTGCACATCAAATAGAACGCCCTTGCATCGTGCCACAAAATTACTTGAACTGCCACCCCTCATCGTTGACTTTTTTCATCAAAACGGTCTATTGATGAGCGAAAGGGGGTAAAGCCGAATGGCACTTGAATTCATCAATATATCCCTGATTTAGCTCTATTAAAAACAAAAGTCACAGCAAAGATATATGCAGTAACCTACTGATAATATAACAACTTATTCATTAAGTAAGTGCCGTGCCATTCGGCTCTACCCCCTTAAATCAGTTAAGTAACAGATAAAATTCTAACCACTTCAGCCCGAATCAGTTTTACTTGTCCCACATCACATTGCACTTCGCTTTTACCGCAGCTTCAAGCAATTCGATCAAAGGTAAAGCGCGGTGCGAAAGACTAACGACAGGTTCGACGTCTTCTTCGTCCCCAGACTGCTCTGTCCCTGGCAATTGCTGTTCTGCCTGGGTCTTAGCCACCAAACGTTCCAGCGCCGCTTGGACATCCTCGGCAAGGATTGCCCCGGGCACCGTTCCGCTATGCCCCATCAACCTCAACAAGCGAACGGCTACATCACCGAACATCGTGATATCGGCATAAGCGGAGCAAGAAAAAGTTACTAACATGGTCATCTCCTCTTTGAGGGAACTTTGAAAAATTACAGTTCTAACATGATATACGGTTCTGGATATCATGACGATGTTAAGTTTCTAGAGGATCTTTATTTAAGGAGCCTCTGATCAAATCATGAACTCGTACCTTATGCTCAGAATATCCAGCTTCTGCGTTAAAAATCTTCGCAATAGCCTGCTATTACATGCGATTTTTGCCTTGAATCTAAATATTCTGAACATAACTTACTTCGCCCAGACTTAATCAGAGGTTCCTTAAGTATTTTGAACCGAAGCTGTAGAGAAGGAGAAAGAGGTCAGCAAACAATCGTAAATAAGTCACAAAACCGAGGTAATTCCCTCACATCATTATCCTGCCGTAGTTTGTATCATAGACCCACGTTTTAAGAAAAACGCTACTTCCTAAACAACAAAGGTCACATCATGAAAACTTTAACATCAGCAGCCGTCATCACCATCGTATCAGTTATGTCATTTAATGCTATGGCTGAATCAAAAGTCACAAAATCTATCGTCTTGAATAAATCGGTTAACAAAGGTAATGCGACTATTGCGCTTGGTAAAAACAATTTAGCAAGCACTGGTTCAGTTAATATTAAAGACTCAAAAGTGAGTAAAAGTATTGTTTTGAATAAATCAGTCAACAAAGGTAACGCCACTATTGCTCTTGGAAAAAACAATACGGCAACTACCGGTTCAGTAACCTTCGAATAAGCCATGTTAGTAAGCCAGAAGCAGAAAGGGGACAGGGATGTTTTAACCTTGGCTTATGTTGCTGTTGTGGTGACGTTATACCAATCACAATATATTTTTATATCAAATAGTGATATGTAGCCTTTTGTTAGATTTATTATCCATTCACAAT
>WTAG01000313.1 GCA_013139755.1 Methylomarinum sp.
TATGCTTATATGGATACAGGTAAAAATGTGCGAGGGCCTTATCAAATAGGCGAAGGGATGATAGGTCAGGTGGCTATGGATCAGACCCGTATTATTCTAAAAGGCATTATTCAGGATGACATAAAAATAGTATCCGGTTTAGGCAGTTTTTCGCCTCATACAGTGGTTGTTAGTCCTTTTTCTTTTAAGCAGGAGATCAGTGGGGTTGTTGAAATTGGTTTTAATAATGAGGTTTCTGAAATACAGCAAGTATTTTTAGACAGAACAGAAGAAGCCATTGCCAGCGCATTTGAGCGTATTTATACCCGAGATAGTTTGTCTAAAGCTTTGCAACAAGCGCAAGTTTTCTCGGAAGAGTTGCAAATAGCAAATGAAGAATTGCTAGTTAAGACAGAAGCGCTTGAAAAACAAACCGTAGAATTAAAAACATCCGAACGTATTAGCCTAGCACGAGCAAAAGAGCTAGAAGAAAGTAATCGTTATAAGTCTGAATTCTTGGCAAATATGTCTCATGAATTGAGAACCCCTTTAAACAGTTTGCTGATTCTGGCGCAATTGCTGGCAGATAACGAGCAGGGTGGCTTGTCGGCGGATCAGGTTGAGTCTGCTCAAATCATTAAGAGTAGTGGTCAGCACTTATTACGACTGATTAATGAAATACTTGAGCTATCTAAAGTTGAAGCCGGCTATATGATTCCTACATTCTCTGAAGTCAATATGGCAGTATTAATTAAGCTGTTACAGCAACGTTTTGATCCATTGGCTAAAGAAAAACAACTACAGTTTCAGATAATGCAATTAACGGAGTTACCTAAAACTTTTGTTTCAGATGGTCAAATGCTTGAGCAGATTTTAACCAACTTACTGGGTAATGCCATTAAATTCACTCAGCAAGGTAAGGTGTCTTTATCAATAGATTTTGTGTTGGTGAATGAGGGTAATGATGGCGCTAGGCAATGGCTACAGTTTGATGTGAGTGACACAGGTATTGGTATCCCAGATCAACAAATGGATAATATATTCTCTGCTTTTCATCAGGTTGATGGTGGTTTTAGTCGGCGATATGGCGGTACAGGATTAGGCTTATCAATTGCTAGTGCCTATGCCGAATTGTTAGGTGGGCGTATTGAGCTTAAAAGTAAAGTGAATGAAGGTAGCACCTTTAGTCTTTTGTTGCCGATGAATATACCGGGTAACAAAGTCATAGAGTCTAAAGAAGCTCATAAGCCAACATCTGTTGAATTGGCTGAATTGAATGATTTTTCTATTTCGGAGCCTCCATTTACTGATGACAGGCATATCATTGATGTTGATGATTCGGTTGTCTTGGTTCTTGAGGATGATGCGAAATTTGCCAAAATTTTATATCAACAGGTAAAAGCACAAGGTTATAAATGTATTGTCAGTAGTGATGCCGAGTCTACGATGCTGCTTGTTAAGGCGTACCCGATTAGCGGTATCATTTTGGATTTGTGTTTACCTGGTATGGACGGTAAAGAATTTTTGACACGATTAAATGCCACGCCAGACATACAGCATATTCCGATACATGTTATTTCTGTCATGGATGATGATGGCGAGTGTTGGAAGGAAGGTGTGGTAGGGTATTTAACTAAACCAGTAACTCAGCAGCAAATAAATGATGCCCTGAGGGTTTTAAAGTATTTTGAGATTGATGGGCCACGTAGAGTTTTAATTGTTGAAAAGGATGAGGGGCAGCAAAAGGAATTGTCTGTGTTATTGGGAAATGAACGGGCTACTATAAGCATATCCTCGACGATTGAAGAGGCAGTGAACATGATAAAGGGGCATACCTTTGATTGTATTATTCTGGGTATTGAGTTTATAGAAAGTAATGGTCTTAGTTTGCTGGATGAAATCGTAGAAAATAAGAGCATTAAACAACCGTTAATTATTGTTTATACCTTTAGAGAGCTAAGTGATGAAGCAAAACAGGTTTTAAAACACTATGAGGAACGTATTGTTATTCATCATCAGAAATCACCGGAGCGCTTGAAAGATGAGGTGACATTATTCCTGCATCAGGTTAAGTGTAAAAAGCAGGAGGGTGATATGTTTCTTGCTTATAACAGTGACATGAGGTTGTCAGGAAAGTCAGTCATGATCGTAGATGATGATATGCGTAATAGCTATGCACTGGCTAAAGCCTTAAGAGGTGCTGGAATTAAGGTGGTGATTAACAATAGTGGTCAAGATGCTTTGAGTCTGCTGTCTGAAGGGGCTGAAGTGGATATAGTGTTGATGGATATTATGATGCCGGAAATGGATGGGTTTGAAACGATAAAGAAAATTCGCTCGCAGGAAAAATTTGAAAAGTTACCTATTATCGCCGTTACAGCAAAAGCAATGCCAGAAGATAAGGCGCATTGTTTGCAAGCGGGAGCGAATGATTATTTGGTTAAGCCCATTGATTTAAACCAGTTAATGACAATGATTAGAGCATGGATAATGAATTAGCAGAAGCGATAGAAATACAGTTGCTTCTTGCTACTATTAAACAGCTTTATGGTTATGATTTTAGTCTATACCGGACAAGTTCTTTAAGAAGGCGTATTACTGATTTGCTTCGGGTTCATCAATTACAATATATCTCTGAATTAATTCCGTTATTGATATATAAGAAAGGTTTTTTCGAAGAATTTGTTGCTCACATTTCTGTTAGTGTGACTGGCTTTTTTCGCGATCCTTGGGTTTATAAGATATTAGCTGAACAAATTGCTATAAATTATGCTGATTATTTAGATATTAATGTCTGGTCAGCAGGGTGTGCAACAGGAGAAGAGGCTTATTCACTGGCCATTATTTTTAAAGAACTAGGGTTGTTAGGTAAAACTAAAATAGTTGCAACAGATATGTGTCAACAGGCACTTGAGACAGGAATATTAGGGATTTATTCCAATGCTTATATTCGGCAATATAGTGCTAATTATCAGCATGCTGGAGGTAATACTTCTTTTAGTGATTATTTTACCGCACGTTATGATTTGATAAAGATGACTGACGATATTATGAGTCATATTTCTTTTCGGCTACATAATTTGGTAGTCGATGTTGCTTGGGGTAAGGTGCAACTCATCGTTTGTAGAAATGTTTTGATTTATTTTTCGGAAGAATTACAGAGTCAAGTGCTTCAATTATTCTCGGAATCTCTGGTTAATAATGGTCTTTTGTTATTAGGACCGCAAGATTGTTTGTACGCCTCAGTTTTAGAACGTGGATTTGAAGTCGTTGATGAGGATAGTCGGTTGTATAGGCGGAAAATAAGGGATTGATTGCGTTTAGTTAATTCCTGTGTTGCCGTTAGTTTTTACTCCTGGGCAATAGCTCCGTGTGGCGAATCAGGCCGTTCCACAACCACCAATTATTGAGTAACGAAAATCAGTTGATTATGGTTTTGTAGCTAGTTAATGTTTTATTCTCACACAAAGGCACAGAGGAAAGAACCTCTCTTCTTTGTGTCTCTGTGCCTTTGAGTGAATTATTCTTTAGTTTGTTATTCAAGAGCAAGAGCTGTTACATGCCATCCTTGGTATTATGCTAAACATACGCTTAATTTATCCCTGCACTTCGGCAGATTTTTGCTCCTGCAAAATCTGCACTCAGCACATCCCTGTGCTTCGAAATTCATAATTGGTTTTTAGGCAGTGGTCTAGCCATTTTTGTAGGAAGTAATTTAAGCGCCATTTGTAGTTCATTATTTCGACACTTTGAGCGGGATCTTTGTAGACTTTGGATACTACTGGTCTGACGTGGTCTTTTATAACTTCGGCTAAATTAGCATCAAGGTAAATTCTTATTTTAACGGCGGGTTCAATAAAACTATTGAGATTTTCGTTAAAGGTGTGGCTAAGTTCAACGGTTAGCGTGTGCTTTGTGCGCTCAATTATTTTTAGGTGTAAAGAAGGTTTGTTTGTCGTTTCCCCAGTTGCATGCTGTTTAAATGAGCATAAATTGGGGATTAGGCAGAATAGTTTGTCAAAGTTGGATTCACAGAGCTTTTCTAAACAGAGTGAGGTGTTGACAGGATGAACCAGGCTCATTAACTAGCTTTCTCTATAACAGGCATTGGCACTGGCTGTTTCCCATAGCACCACTTGGTCAACATTTAAGCCTTGTTGTTTTAAGTGTTGGTAAATCATTTTGCTTAAAACTTCGGCTGTTGGGTGTTCATCAATGGTCATAAAGCGTTCATTTTGCTGTACTAGCATAGGAACAATAGGATCATCTTTATGCAGTATGAAATTATGGTCTAGATATTGGTTGATGTAGTTTTCAACGCACTCTTTTAAATCAGAAAAATCACAGACCATGCCTTGTTCATTTAGCTGCTCTTGTTTGATAGAAATTGACGCTTTTACACTGTGTCCGTGTAAATTTTTACATTTTCCCGCATGGTTCATCAAACGGTGGCCGTAACAGAAGTAGACTTCTTTAGTAATTGAGTACATATAAAATGAGTAAGCTCTTTTTTATTTAAGGCTTTTAATCGTTGCGGCAATTTCAAAAGAACCATTTTCTTGAGGAATACTTCTTACCACTTCGATAAAAGCGATCATTGATGGGGTGACTGCATTCATGGGTAATACATTGATTTCCATCGCTAAGCCTGCATCGAATGCTGAGTCAGCAATAAAAGAGACTCCAGAACCACTTAATGAGGTGCAGCGTCCTGTTTTAACAATTTCAGAGTCAGCCAGCTTGTAAGTAACATCGCAGTCAACATCCATTCGAATATAGTCACGTTTTTCATCATATTCTAGCATTTAGTTTTCCTCTTTAAAGTGGCATTAATAGCTTTAAATCCGAAGTGTACTATAAAAAATATAAAAAACTTATCATTTATCGTTTTTTGTGAACTATATGTCTATATGCTGTAGGGACTTAATCACTGACTAGATCCCGTTTTTTGTGTAAAATCTACTTCTTTTGATAAGTAAGCTGTAGCCATTTTGGGTGGGATCTATGAGTAAACAAATTGTTCTTACTGGTATTACAACGACCGGTACGCCGCATTTAGGTAATTATGCTGGCGCGATTCGTCCAGCGATTGAAGCAAGTAAGGATGAACATGTCAGGCCTTTTTATTTTCTGGCTGATTATCATGCGCTAATTAAATGTCAGGAACCTGAAAGGGTGAAGCAGTCCAGTTTGGAAATTGCTGCGACATGGTTAGCACTAGGTCTGGATACGTCGAATGCAGTTTTTTATCGGCAATCGGATATTCCCGAAATACCAGAGTTATGCTGGATGCTTTCTTGCGTAACGGCTAAAGGTTTAATGAACAGAGCGCATGCTTATAAAGCATCTGTCGCAGAGAATGAGGAAGCGGGCGGTAATGATCCTGATAAAGGCATTAATATGGGCTTGTTTGGGTACCCCATCTTAATGGAGGCAGATATGTTGATGTTTAATGCCAATAAAGTACCTGTCGGAAAAGATCAGATTCAGCATATTGAAATGGCGCGTGATATTGCCTCACGATTTAATCATATTTATGGTGAGCATTTTGCAATTCCGGAAGCGGTAGTTGATGAGAATTCGGCGACTATTTTGGGCTTAGATGGTCGTAAAATGAGTAAAAGTTA
>WTAG01000070.1 GCA_013139755.1 Methylomarinum sp.
ATAGCCCATGCTTACAACCAAAAATAACCGATTAAAAAAAAGGCCAATTGTGTTTTTAATACCCTTCCTGGAAAAGTTATATTGAATTCTGGGGCTATGATAATGATGAAAAATACTTAGCCAGAAAACAGAAAAAACAGGAGATTTATCAAAAATACAATTTTGATTTGATTGAATTGACTGATGAAGAGGTGTTGAATTTGGATGATATTTTGCCGAGGTTATTGCTGAAGTTTGGAGTTCAAGCTTTTTGATTCAGAAATGTAGGGTGCTCGTATGTTCTGAAAAAAATCAGATGTCGTTACGTTTTTCACTTATGACTTGAACCTCTAATTTTTAATTAGGCGATATTTGTTTTAATCGAATCGATGTTTCTGCATACACGGTATAAATTAGCACCTTTTTTCCCTGCTTTACAAACCTAAACTAAAATCTCATTGAACCAAACACTCTCAAAGCTGGAAAATAAACCAAACTCAATAATAGTAATGTAAAAACTGCAAAATAGGGGCGACTATCAGACAACACTTGCTGTTGCTTAGCAAACCTTGGTGTTTGTAGTGCTTTGCTGAGTAATTCTTTGTTTTCTAAACGATGATAAGACCAATCAACTTCTTTGCTGAGTTGTTCTAAATAAGGTTCATATAAACGGGTTAAATGTTGGTCGCCACTCACCTTGGAGCTACCGAAAGGCGCATTACGCGCATTGTAACCTTCTACAGGAACGGATGAAGTGGGTGCCATGCCAAATGTTGAGCGATGAGGAACATCATCTTGTTTATAAAATCCTTTCTGTTGACCTTGGTTGTTATATTTAGGGATGGGAACATTTTGTAAGCCTCCTACACCGACTAACAGCCCTTTCAGCTTGCCTTTTAAATCACTGAAATCTGTTTTATAGCGAGGATTTACAGGCGGTGCTTCTTGTCCATCGGTAAAAAAAACAATGTGACTGCCGCTATCTTGTAATTGTGTGATGGTACTAGCAAGCCCTTTACTGATACGGCTATCAGCAGCCCATGCCATTCGCCAGTCTATGCTATCAATCACACGGTTAATTTCTGTATAAGATGAGCAAACTTCGATAGGTTCAAACAATAGCGTTGAATTTCTTTCAGTAAAAAGACCTAAGCCGACTTTGGATTGACAGGGGAGTTTTAATATCAGCTCATTCAGTGCCTGTTTAACAAATTGTAGCCGACTAACCGCTTCATCTTTTAGCTGGTAATCTCTAGCATTCATGCTCCGTGTTATATCAACAATAAAGGTAAAGTTATAAACAGGCTGGTTTTTGATTACCTGAGGTTTTATAAATAGGGCAAGCATAGACAGTAAAGCAATGCTTAAACAATAAAACCGGTAATCTTTCAGATTTTTTGATAGCTGTTGTAGGCTCATAGGGTTATGGTAATCCTCGCGGAAAGCCGGGTACGGTAGCCCATAGTTTTGCTTTTTTTTCAGGAATAGGATCATCCTTTTCCATGGTGATACGATCCATTTCTGGCAATAATCGCATGGCAACTTCTAAATTATATTTTGCATCCCAATAATGACTGTCTAGTGCCAAAGCTTGTCGATAGGCTTGTTTTGCCAAAGCGGTCAGTGCCGTTGCTTCATTAATTTGCATGGATTCAGCAAGCTCAATGGCTTCTTCTAAATAGGTGTTGCCTAGGTTATAACGACTGATGGCTTGTATTTTCTGACTGCCCTGATTAATAATTTGGCTTAAACTGGTTTGTGCTTCTTTATAGCGATGTTTCTTTTTCAGGTAAGTTGCCCGCGCCAAATGTATCTCTGGAACACTGTTTTTTATTTGCTCAGGCTTTATGTCTTTACCTTTATTTAACTGAGAGATCAATTGATTGCTATTGGCTATTTGATAGCAAGAAAAAGTACTTTGCAAGGCAACTGTTGAAGCAATTATTAAAGCTCCCCAGATAGTATAGTGACGGATAGTTTTTATCATGGGCGTGCCTCGGCAAGTTTAAATACCAATAACAGACTAATAAAGAGACTAGCTAATAAATAGCACGGGGTTGACAGGTCTTGTTTAGGGATTTTTTCTACATAATGTAAGGGCATGTCTTCTAATTTATTAATATCATTAATCGCTTCTTGCACCGCATCGGGATTTTCTGCCTGATAAGCTTTATAGGGGATACCTAAACTAGTAAAAAATAAATGTAAATAGCGTTCGGGCATGGCACCTGCATTATCGTCGCGTGGATTGTCTGGTTTTTCGTATAGACCAGGGCTATTTTCACTGCGCATAAAAATCCAGTACAAACGAATGTTCAGTCGCTTAACCCAGCGTCTTATTATTGCCTCGTTCTCTGGGTCAACCACTGCCGCACCATCAGACACTAACAGGATAATACGCGAGCCAGTTTGTGAGTTTTGTTGTTGAAAAAAAGACAAGCCCATAGTCAGGCCTTTGCTGATATTGGTGTAGGCTAATGCGGGTAAATCTGTAGCAGACACTGCGGCAAGTACAGCTTGTTTGTTTTCTGTCAGTGGCATAAAAAATAAGGGGGAGGTACTGTATCCCGCCACCCCAATTCGGTCATGCTCTCGCTGATTAATAAACTCAGTGAGTAATCGTTTGGCTGCACTGGCTTTTGATTCTTCGCTACCATCGGGTGCTTTGCCCGCATAGGTATAATCCATACTTTTACTTCTATCCAGTAATAATACGATATGGGCACCATATCCAATGCGTTCTTTACTTTGTTTGCCACGGTTTAAACCCGCTAAAGCTAAAACCAGACAAGTAATCGCCGCCATAGCGATCAACTTTATCAACACAGAAAAAAAGGTAGAGAACGCATCGGCTGGTATTATTTGTATCGAGGGGTAGCTATTATGACTCACACCATTATTAAATAAGGGTAATAAGGTCAGAACTAAAGCAAACAATACCCAAGGGTAATCTACAGCAAGGTTCATCGCTTGCCTCGTTCTATTTGCAAACAATGTTGACACAAGGTTTTTATTTTATTATTTTCAATTTCATTACAGCGACTGGCAGCGCTAAAATGGTGCTGATTTGAGTAATTAAAAAACCAAATCAGTTCACTATGGAGCTGCTGATAATTTGGAAACCGTTGATAAAAATCGCTCAACTGATGCTTAAATAAAGGTTTACCATTCAAATTATTTAACGCCTTGTGCATAATATTCAGCATATTAGCTAAGTCATTTCCTGGTGATTTAGCTAATTGTCGCGCAGGTCGTTTGAATATCTGATATTTCGGTAAAAAGGTAAATACACCATAAAGCCAGGCCAAATAAATAGCTAATAGACCGCCAATAAACAAACTCAATATCAAACGATTAAGCGAAGTGTGGTTATCCAATAAAGGCGCAGGAGTATCTGCACGCATATACTCTTTGCCATCATTTTTTCGGACGGCCAATTCTCGTAGAGGTGCGCTAGTAAAATGCCAGCGTGGAACTGTTTTTTCTATGATATTGCCAAACTGCCTGAATTGTAGAGTAAATTTGGGAAGTTCAAGCATTTTTACTTCTAAAGGTGCATAAAAAAGTTGATAGGTCAGGTCAATTTGATAGCGAATACCCTCTCGAATATTACTTTGCTCGATTTTAATCTTATTTAAATTAAGCCAGCGATTAATCTCACCTTTTGCGGGAATACTGCTGTATTGCAATGCTAACCCCTTTCTAACCTCTATAATAATACGCTGCTTTATTTCATCACCAATGACATAACCAAAAGGACGGGGGGTTTGCACTTGAAAGTGTGCCACTGGGTCATTAAGTGAGCTAGAGCAACTATTCAATATCAAGCCGATAAAAAAAACAAAAACTGTCTTATACCACATATTATTACCCTGTAAGCTGTAAGAAATACTGGCTAATGGATTCGGCACGATAGCCTTGATCCATAAATAAAGGTTCACAACCAAAACTTCTAAAGCAATGCTGTAATTGTTGTTTTCTTAGCCTAAATGCAGATTGAATTTTATTTCTCAGGGATGGACGCATCCACAAGGTACGTGTTTGACCTTGTTCTAAATCAGAAAATTTCACCAGCCCCCAGCGGGGTAGATCATCGCTTTCTTTTTTATCCCATAACACCAGAGGAATCACTGTATGTTTATTCAGCCTTTGCATTTGTTGTTGAATCATTTTAATAGGCATATAACAATCAGATAACAGGAACACCAAGGCAGAGCTATTTGGTAGATAATCAGCTGCCTGTAATAAGCTATCCGCCTGCCCAGTGAATACAGTTGTTTGAATCCGGTTAGCTATTTCATTAACTCGCCCGTGCTGTAGATTGGCAGGGGAAATAAGTAATTGAGAGTCAACAGTTTGACCACAACCAACAAAACCAAAACGATCCCCCGTTGCATGAGCCGATTTAGCGACTGAGAGTAGGCAATCAACAAGGGCATGCTGTTTATTGTAGTGCCCCTGATAGCCCATGGATGCAGATAAGTCAGCCAGTAAAAACACGTCCAGCTGTGACTGTTGTTGAAAGGTCTTGACTTGATACTGAGAAAAAGGATTAAGCAGACTAGCTCTTAAATCAATGTGCCTAGGATCGGGAGCAGAAATCAATGGCTTGTGATGCTTAAACAAAAGTCCATTGCCTACCGCTTTACCTGCATGAGCACCTGGAAACACCTTATATTGTGCGGCTCTGCGGTAATAAAAAATATTGTTTTCTATCATCTTACAACTGATTAAGATTGATTAATAACAAGCATGACAAATGCAATGGACAATAATAGATACACTGGGATGCTATATTTTAAAGGGCTGGTCACAATCAGTTTAACAACACCTGAGTAATTTTTATGTTGCCGGTTGTACAGTGATTCACCCAATAACCAAAGCAGTGAGTTAGCAATAATTAATGCTCCGATGCTTAATAAACTCGCCTCGGTAAACAAAAAGGATTTGTCGGTTAATAGCTCTGCTCGTTCATTGGTATGAATTAAGTTTGCCATCAATATGCCCAGTATTAATGCACCCTCATCAAAAGCAACCAGAAAAAAACCATAGCTGAAGAAACGAAAACGTTGGCAACTTGGTTTGAACTGGGGTGAGCGTTGAGCCAGATAAACAAGCGGAAGGCTCAGGCAAAACAGTAACAAGCCGATAATACTGATTAATGCCCAGAATTTAACCCCAATAGCCGAGTTAAGCGAGGTTGTGTAATAAGAAGCATAAGAAATACCACTAAAATTATCTAAACGCCCAGCAATAATGGCACAGACAAACCCGACACCTGACCAGTTTAAATAGACTGCCAGTAAATCGTTGAAGCCACTTTCTGGGGTAATTGCTTTAAAAAATGCTTGTTTAGTCATAGCTTTGTTATTCCATCATTTTTTATTAAGAATGTCTCTGGTTCCCACGCTCCTGCGTGGGAACCCATATCGTATTTGCGGTTGAGTTTTGTCTGCATTCCCACGCCTGAGCATGGGAATGAGGAATATTGAGCATTTTATTGACTACGGTGCGGCAATACCCTCAATAATGCCCGAGATTAATTCTGGCATTAGTTGTTCTTGTCGATAACTGTAAATTGGATTTAAAAAGATGCGGTGTGCCATGGTGACTTGAAATACAGCCTGTAAATCTTCAGGTAATAATGTCTCTCGATTTTCCAGCCAAGCATTGACTTTTGCGGCACGAATTAAAAAGCTCATTCCTCTAGGGCTGGCTCCTGACTGAATTAATTGATCCATTTCTACATCAGATAATTTAATACCGTATTGTTTAGGGTGCTTACTGGCTTTCCATAAATCCAGTGCATAATTTTTTAACATGGCACTGGGTTGAATACTTTGTTGAATCTGTTGCGCTAATTCATTCAATTGATAATAGGCAATTTTTCCTGTTTCCATTTCAGCAATCAAACTATCAACATCATGAAAACGGGCATTAAAAATAAGTTCTTTTAACAGACCATCATCTGCTGGCATGTCGATATTGATTTCCATCATAAATCGGTCGCGTGCAGCGGCGGGTAATTCAAAGGTTTCCTCTTTTTCTATGCGGTTTCTATCAGCAAAAACCTGTATATGAGGGAACTGATACTCTTGATTAAACGCACTGATACTTCTTTCTGCCATCACCCTAAGTAAAAGAGAGTGGACTTGAGGGCGAGCGCGGTTTATTTCATTAAAGAAAAATGTAGCCAAGCTTTCGCCTTGTTTAAGTAAAGGCCCTGGATCTACTTGTGGCTTGCCTTTATTATCAAGGTAGGTGTAATAAATCAAGTCAGCAGGCATTAAATCTATGGTGCCTTCAATCCTTTGGTAGTCACCGCCTAGTCCTTGTGCTATCGCCCGTAACAAAGTGGTTTTACCAACACCTACACTGCCTTCTAGCAATACATGACCGCGTGCAAAAACAGAAATAACACAATGTCTTATTGCTTGTTGTTGGCCTAAAACCGTGTGGTTAATTTGCTGCTCAAATTGTAAGGCTAAATTTCGCCAGTCGCTCAGTTGGTTATTCAAAATCTATCACCCTAAAAAAAACTCCAGCTTGGAGGCAAGCTGGAGTAAACGCTTAATATTAGTCTTTACTGGAAAGCACTTTCGTATCCATTCCAGAAAGGGGCTGGTTAGGCATTAGGATCAATAACCTATCAGCACCTTACTAAGATGAGGTGTCTTAAATCTCATCTACATCATAAACAAAGGTACCTGTTTTTTTAAAGTGGTCTGAGCGCTGTTTATTGCGCGCTTCCATTTCATCAATTGAGGCTGATTGTTTATTCAGTTCGTTGGAATCATGCTTGGGGTCATACTTACTACCCGCTACCTTGGCTGGATAGCCTGGCTTTGGTTCCCAGCAATTTCCGGGTTCTTTACAGTTTGTACCGTCATAAGCCTGAGCTGTAAACGATGCTGATGCTGTTAATAAAACAGCGATTGTTAATAGTTGTTTTTTCATCTCTAATCTCCTGACTTATTTTTTGAGCCATTTAGCTTTTTTCGGTTTACCCGTATAAATAGAGCGCACCCAAGACATAATTTTTAGCATTTCATCGGTATTGAAATTAACGTACTGAGGCCCCATCATGCCTTTTGCACCACCAAATAAAATTTCAAACAAGCCTTTGTCTGTTGCTATGGCTGGGTATGTCCAGTAATCATCCGCTAAACCAGGACCAAGCTTGCCTTCAGCTTCATGCCCATGACAGCCAGAACAGCCTGTCATATACAGGCTTTCACCCTCTTTAATGGCTGCCTTATCCGTGTTGTAGGGGTTTTTACCTTCTTTCATAAACTCTTTGAAAGCCGGTGTATTGCCACCTTTTTTTGCAAAACTCATATCTAATGCAGAGCCTAGCAGCGCATGGCGCAAAGTTATATCTGCTTGGACGTGGCTGCCGAAAAGAGCGGTTGCCAAGACTGCACTGGTCACTATTATTTTAAATTTCATTATTTATCCTTATTCTTTAATAACATCACAACTTATACTTTAGACAGTAAAGGAATCCCCTCATCTTTCAGCAACGCTTCAATTTCAGAACCTTGGTGCTGAATAAAGCTATTTAATTGCTTTAATAATGCAGTTTCCCCTTTGCGTACCGCCATTGAGGTGCTGTAATGTTGGCCGACTTTTTCACCATCTGCTCGAGTGCTGTTATTAGGGACAATCGACATGGTGAGAGGTACAGAAGATGCCTTAACATAACGTGCGGCAGAGGGTCCCCAAAGCACTGCAATTTCCAGGGCAACCGCATATAAATTATGCTGAAAATAAGCGATACTACTTAATTTTTCTTGTCAGTATTATGTCATTAAGTTTAGTAGAAGCCTTTTCATCCATTGAAGACC
>WTAG01000182.1 GCA_013139755.1 Methylomarinum sp.
TCTGTATTGTGCTTATCAGATTTTTAACCTGTTTATACGAGTCTGACTCGTAAGGTAAAATACCTTCCAGTTTTTGCCAATAACTTAACGCTTGAGAAAAATCTCTCTGCTCAGCTTTAGCCATACCAGCTAACCATAGCCCTGTCACATCATTGGATGATTTCTCTAATGCTTTAAAAATCAGTTCTGATGACTTACCTGCCAAACGCCCACCATTTACCATAGCCAATGCATCTGCATAATGAAGTAACACTTCAGGCTCATCGCCTAATAAAGCATGGGCTTTTTTAAACGAATTAACAGCCAATTGATATTGCTTTAAATATTTGAAAGACCGTCCCAGCATAATCCAGTCTTTTGCATTATCAGGATTTTGTTTTAAACGCTTGGCTAACTGAGCAACCATCGCATTAATATCTTGCCCTGCACTCTTAGCTTGCTGGGGCTGTTTTATTTCAGCTTTGATCAATGCATCTGGCTCACCTAATGAAAAATAAGTCAATACTGACAATAAGGGAACACACAGTGCAATAACTGGCACAACCCATCGCCCCTGAGATGAAGACTCACTGCTATTTTGTTCAATATCTAAATCATCACCCAATGTTAGTTCTAATTCAGCATACTGTTCATCGAACTGCTGTTGAGTTAACACGCCCATTTGCAACTGTAGCTTTAAATCTTTAACTCGCTCTTGCGCAATATTAA
This sequence comes from Methylomarinum sp., assembly GCA_013139755.1. Next base: position 709 of record WTAG01000182.1, read on the forward strand.
TATTGCGTTGGTCTGAATCAGCCGCTTTAATCTCTCTTTTTTTCCATAAAGGCGGAATGATAATAACAAAAGCAATCGCTAATAAAAGAGAGACAACAATCCAATAAGTTACATTCATAACTGATCTCCTTTTGTTAGTAATGCTCTTACTTTAGCCTTTTTCTCTGCTGATTCTTTCATATCTGTCTCTGAAACATCACTTATATCAAGCGCCTTCTTTTTACGCGTGAATAAAACCAGCATCACTAAGCCAATCAATAAAAACACAATAGGCCCTATCCATAACAATCCTGTTTTTGCTTTAAAAGGCGGGTTATATAAAACAAAATCTCCATAACGCTGGGTCATAAAATCAGCAATTTGTTGTTTGGTTTTTCCTTGCTGTAACATTTCATACACTTGGCGACGCAAATCTTTTGCCAAATCAGCATTTGAGTCTGCAATGGTCTGGTTTTGACAAACTAAACACCGTATCTCTTCAATTAAAACTTTATAAACCTCTTCCTGCTCTGGCGTATCAAATTTTTTATATTCAACCGCTCCATAACATACAGATGAAAATATTAATAAGATAAAGACTCTCAATATCTTCATGATTTTTCTGCCTTTAATTGTTTAATTAGAGGTATCAATATATTTTGCATATCACTATATTCAACAGGCCCCGTGTGTTTATAGCGAATAATGCCTTTTTTATCGATAACGAAGGTTTCTGGAACACCATAGACCCCGTAATCAATCCCCGTTCTACCTTCTTGGTCCATAATACTAATATTATATGGATTACCCAGCTGAGCTAGCCACTGCTTAGCCGCGGGCGCTTCATCCTTATAATTTAAGCCGACAATGGTCACTAGGTTTTTTTTCGCTAACTGATTAAAAACTGGATGCTCCATTCGACATGAGCCACACCAGGATGCCCACACATTTAATAACCAGACATCCCCCATTAACGCGGTTTTATTAAGCGTTCTCTCAGGTTGCCCTAAAACAGGTAAAGCAAAACCAGGTGCAGGCTGATCAATTAATGGGGAAGGTATATCTCGCGGATTCAGGTTTAAACCTAATGCTAAAAAAACAGCCATCACAGCAAATAAAACTAAAGGCATTAAATACTTAAGCATTCACTTGCCCCTTATTAGCTTTACGATAGCGTTTATCAGATGCCGCAACCAGGCCACCCAAGCCCATAAATACAGCGCCCATCCAAATCCAGCGAATAAATGATTTATAGTAAACCCTTAAACTCCAGGCACCTTGATCATCTAAAGGCTCACCAATCGCAACAAATAAATCTCTGACTAGTCCTGCATCTATTGCTGCTTCAGTCATGGGCATTTTTTGTACTCGATATTCTCTTTTTTCCGGTTCTAATGTTGCAATTTGTTTACCCTCATAACTTACCGTTAAAGAACCTTCTTTAGCAATATAGTTAGGGCCTTCTGTCACTTTTACACCATGAAACTCGAAAATATACCCAGCCATATCTAACTTGTCACCCGGCACCATTTTTACATCTTTTTCGATACTATAAATAGAAGTAAAGGTAATCCCTATCACAAAAACAGCAATACCCAGATGAGCAATGGTCATCCCGTAAAAACTTGCGGGGATACTCATTAATCGTTGCCAACTAAGCCCTTGTGAGCCTAATCGATCTTTAAATGACAGTCCTACGGTAGTGGTGGTCCATAAAGCCAGACTGGTGCCTAAACCAGCACTCCATGAATAAAAAGGCATCAAAAGGGGAATTAAAAAACCAGAGCCTAAACTAATAACCACCAGTCCTTTTAAACGCCAACTTAATGCTTTGATATCATCCCGCTTCCAACGAATTAACATGCCTATCCCCACAGCAAAAGCCAAGGGTGCCATTAATGGAATAAACACAGCATTAAAATAAGGAGGGCCTACCGATATTTTCCCCATACCTAAGGCATCAATAACCAAAGGATAAAGCGTGCCTAATAAGATACTGGCAGCAGTCACCACCAATAAAACATTATTTAATAATAAAACAGCTTCCTTAGAAATTAATTCAAAAGAGACACTACTTTTAACTTTTGGCGCTCTAATGGCATAAAGCAATAAAGAACCACCGACCACCACAGCTAGAAAAATTAATATAAATAAGCCACGAGTCGGGTCACTGGCAAAGGCATGTACTGAGGTTAAAACACCTGAGCGTACTAAAAATGTACCAAGTAAACTTAAAGAAAAAGCAAAAATAGCCAACAATACGGTCCAGGTTTTAAATACCCCACGCTTTTCACTCGCCGCTAAAGAGTGAATTAAAGCAGTACCGACTAACCAGGGCATAAACGAGGCGTTTTCTACAGGATCCCAAAACCACCAGCCGCCCCATCCTAATTCGTAATAAGCCCACCAACTCCCTAAGGCAATACCAATAGTTAAGAACATCCAGGCCATATTAGTCCAAGGGCGGGACCATCTTGCCCAAGCCGAATCTAAACGACCTTCTAACAATGCAGCAATAGAAAAAGCAAAAGCAACTGAAAAACCAACATAGCCCATATATAACATCGGCGGGTGAATGGCTAAGCCAGGGTCTTGCAATAAAGGATTTAAATCTCGCCCTTCTAAAGGTGCGGGAAATAATCGATCGAAAGGATTTGAGGTTAATAATAAAAATAAAATAAAACCGATAGCAACAAGCCCCAAGACACCAAGGACACGAGCCACCGTTGTTTCAGGAATACTTTTACTAAAAAAGGCCAATAAGCCTGTCCATATCGACAAGGTTAATGCCCATAACAATAAAGAGCCTTCATGCGCACCCCATACGCCCGATACCAAATAGAGTGTCGGTAATGCAGTATTTGAGTTATGAGCCACATAGGCAATAGAAAAGTCATGCACTAAAAATGCATAGGTTAAACAACCATAAGCAATTGACATGAATAACAGTTGTGCATAGGCAGAAGGCCTGGCAACAGCAATCCAGCCATTAATTGAGCGGTGCGCACCAATAATAGGTAATACACCTTGTATAATCGCCATAAACAAGGCGATGATCAAACAAAAATGACCTATTTCTGCAATCATTGTTGTTCTGCCTCTGCTTTTGTTTTCTTTAAACTTTCAGCGACTTCAGGTGGCATATAATTTTCATCATGTTTTGCCAATACCTCTTCAGCAATAAAAACCCCTGCACTATTTAAACGTCCATTGGCCACAATACCCTGCCCCTCTCTAAATAAATCAGGCAAAATCCCTGAATATTCGACAGTCACCTGCTTACCATAGTCGGTTAACTCAAACCTGACCATAATGCCTTTATTTGGTCGTGAGATACTGCCATCAACTACCATGCCACCTAAACGGAACTTGGCATCTTTTGGTGCTTTACCCTCTGCAACTTCTGTGGTTGAAAAAAAGTACATTAAATTTTCATTAAAGGCTTTTAAAGCAAACGTTGCAGCAGCTCCTACACCTGCAACCATTAATAAAATAAGGATAAGTCGTTGTCTTCTAACTGGAGTCATTATTTAGCTCGTTTTTGTTTTAAGGCTAATTGGCGTAACAATTGTTTTCTTTGAATCATAGGTACAATGACATTAAGTAATAAAACTACAAATGCGATAGCATAAGATGTCCATACATAGAAACCATAGCCACCCATGGCTAAAAATTCAGCAAAGCTATTCATTATTTTTCCTCCAGTAATTTTTTAACCCACTGGGTATTTTGTTCTCGCATTAAAATTTCAACTTTGGCTACTTGTAACATGGCAATAGCATAATAAAACTTAAAGGCTGTCGCCATCACTAACAAAGGAATTAACATATCAAGATGGATAGAGGGTTTATCCATTTTTGTTACCGTTGGACCTTGATGCAAGGTGTTCCACCATTGCACTGAGTAGTGAATAATAGGAATATTGACCACACCGACTAATGCCAAAATGGCGACGGCTCTAGAAGCCGTTCGTTTATCTTCAATCGCCCCATAAAGAC
>WTAG01000019.1 GCA_013139755.1 Methylomarinum sp.
GTTATCAGCGTGGAATTCCTTTTATACAAATCCCAACTACAGTATTAGCGCAAGTTGATTCGTCAGTCGGTGGTAAAACAGGTGTTAACCATCCACTAGGTAAAAACATGATTGGCGCTTTCTATCAACCGCAGTGTGTTGTGGCAGATATGGATGTCTTGGATACGCTGGATGATAGACAGTTAATTGCAGGGATTGCCGAAGTCATTAAATATGGATTAATTCGGGATTTAGATTTCTTTGAATGGCTAGAGAAAAATATCGGCTTGTTGTTAGCAAGAGATAAGCAGGAATTGGCTTATGTTATAGAGCGCTCATGTCAAAATAAAGCTGAAATTGTCGCTGAAGATGAGTTTGAATCAGGCATTCGTGCAATTTTAAATCTAGGGCATACTTTTGGACATGCGATAGAAACGGGGATGGGTTATGGTAAATATCTACATGGTGAAGCGGTAGCAATAGGGATTGGTTATGCGGCAGATTTATCAAAAAGAATGGGCTGGATTACCGATGCGGATGTTAAAAGGATTATGGCATTATTAAAGTCGGCAAATTTACCAGTACAGCCGCCTAAAGAAATGGATGTTAGTCAGTTTATAGATTTAATGGCAGTAGATAAGAAAAATGTGGATGGAAAGATAAGGCTGATATTGCTAGAGTCTATTGGAAAAGCGACACTGCCTGTTAACGTAGAGCAATCGCTTCTTGAGCAAACACTAAAGAATTATGCCGGATAATGAATCGTTTACATATCATGTCAAAAACAGCCAAGTTGAGCAGGTAAAGTCAGCTGAGACCTCTTTAATCACATTAGAGCGCGCTCAGAAACTGGATTTGTTAATTCATTTAATTGCTAATCTTAGGCAGTCACTTGTTATTTGTGGGCCTTATGGTATTGGGAAGACAGTATTATTAAGTGAGTTAAGAGTGCGAAAAAGTGATGTTTGGCCCATGGTTACGATTCGAGCCGAGTCTAATTTAAGTTTTGAAAGTATTCAGGACCAATTGCTTCGGTTTTTAATGCAAAATTATTCCGAGTATAAAAATCAAGAGCTTTCTTCTATTTTGTCTTTATTAGGCAAGCAGAATCAAAAAATTGTTGTTGTTATTGATGATGCGGGGCTATTAGTTCCGGGGCTAATTACTTCTCTTATTCAGTATGCAGGAGCAAGTGAATGTTTGAGGGTTATATTTGCCTTAACGCATGATGAATTGCACATAAAAAGTAGTTCTGACAGGGTAATAGATGATTGTCATTTTATTGAAATACCACCATTAACAGAAAAGCAGTGTGGTATCTTTTTACAAAACATGTCATCTCAGTCTGATGCCGTTGTGTCATTTAATGCAATTAATGACAAAATGGTTGCGCAGTTGTACAGAGAAACACACGGCATACCAGGAAAAATAATGTCGGAATTACCTAAGTTGTCTAATTATAACGCAGTGGGTAGGTCTAAACTGGGAGGCGCGGTATTGCTGGCTGCTATTGTAGCAGTTGCGGCTAGCTATTTTATTTCTGATCAATCCAGTCAAAAGATAGAGCAAGAACATGTCATTCTCCCTTTGCTTATGGAAAATCCAGAAGTGATAGATATTTCAACGCCTGTAATTGAATCAGTTAGGCTGGGGGAAGGTGTTAGGGAAGCATATAATCAGATTGACAAAAGTAATGTTGAGTCAGCTTTGGCAGTCGAAAGTACGGATGTTATAGCGGCTGAAGTGATTAAAAAAGCGGAAGAAGAGCCGCGGCAGACTGAAGAAAAAAAGAGTATACCGCTTGTGGCCGCTAACATTGTTAAAGAAAATAGTGTCAGCAAACAAAATATATCGGCGGAATTTGAGCCAAAACAGGAGCCTGTTGTTGATGCGATAATGACTGTTACACCGCTTAAAGATAAAATTGTAGTGCCGGATGCAAAAGATGTGGTTAAACCTGCATCAAAACCTATACCAAAAAAGCTGGCTCCTAAAAAAGAAGAGTCAATTAAAAAAGATGATAGCCAATGGGTTTTAAAACAAGCTAAAAGGAATTATACAATACAGCTTATAGTGCTTTCACAAAGGAAATCAATTGCAGAGTTCATGAACAATAATAAGCAATTGAAAGAAGGTTTGAAGTATTTTCAAATAAATAAGCAGGGGCAAACAAAATTTGTATTAATTTATGGCTCTTTTAAGAATGCTAAAATAGCATCAGAAAAAATGAAGTTATTACCTGCTAAGTATAGAAAATCATGGGTAAGACGGTTTAAAAATTTACAAAGAGAAATTAAATAACGAGTGTGTATGACAGCTTTAAAAAATGATATTTTTATTAAAACTTTATTGAAACAGCCTGTAGATAGAACGCCTGTCTGGATGATGAGGCAAGCAGGACGGTATTTGCCAGAATATAGAGAGATAAGGGCAAAAGCAGGTAGCTTTTTAAATTTATGTACCAATCCAGAGCTGGCATGTGAGGTGACTCTTCAGCCTTTAGAGCGTTTTGATTTTGATGCAGCGATTTTATTTTCAGATATTCTTACTATTCCCGATGCAATGGGTTTGGGGCTTTACTTTACAGAAGGTGAAGGACCTAAATTTAAAAATCCTATCAGAACCGCGAGTGATATTGATAAGTTGCCTATCCCTGATCCGTATACGGATTTACGTTATGTGGTTGATGCAGTCAGTTTAATCAGAAAAAATTTACAAGGACGTGTGCCATTAATTGGCTTTTCAGGTAGTCCATGGACGCTTGCGACTTATATGGTTGAAGGAGGTAGTAGTAAAAGCTTCCAAAAAGTAAAGGGGTTGATGTATGAGCAGCCAAAACTTATGCATCAAATGTTAAATAAGCTGGCTCAATCCGTTGCAAGTTATTTAAATGCGCAAATAGATGCGGGTGCTCAGGCTGTCATGGTCTTTGATACCTGGGGCGGTATGCTCTCGACTGAAGACTATAATGAGTTTTCATTGAATTATGCAAAACAAGTTAGATCTTTGTTGAACACAAACAAGGATGGTCAGGAAGTTCCGACTATCTTCTTCACTAAAGGTGGGGGATTGTGGTTAGAGGATATGGCCGATGCTGGTTATAGTGCTTTGGGTCTGGATTGGCAAACAGATATAGCTAAAGCACGAGCGCGTGTAGGTGATAAGGTTGCATTGCAAGGGAATATGGATCCTATTGCTCTATATGCTGAGCCAGAGCATATCAAGCAAAAAGTAGAGATAATTTTAAAGAAATATGGTTCAGGTTCGGGGCATGTCTTTAATTTAGGGCATGGTATTTTGCCTGATGTTAATCCAGAGCATGTAAAGGCAATGGTTGATGCAGTTCATGAGTTTAGTCCTCAGTATCATCGTTAAAGTTATGTTGAGCGTTTCAGTGATTAATTGGTTTTAGTCGTTTTTAGCATAATTTTTACAGTGGGTGTTAGGTCGTTGATTTTTCAAACATCTGCAGCAGGATGTTGTTGTCAGACATATATGGATATATTCAGTCTTCTTTTGTGAGAGGGCTGTTTTCAAAGAATTAGGGTGTATAGGGAAGTCAATGAAAAGGGTTGGATTAATTGTTGGAACTATCTTGCCTCTTATCATGATTTTTTACTGTGATTTTGGTGGTAGTGATAATGTAACTCGAATGGCTGCTGTTGCCGTTATGATGTCAATTTTTTGGATCACAGAAGCAGTTCCTCTGGCTGTGACAGCACTTTTACCACTTACTCTTTTTCCGGTTTTGGGAATCGCTTCAAGTAAAGCAACAGCTAGCCAATACATGAACTCTACGGTTTTTTTATTAATCGGAGGGTTTATGATTGCTTTGGCTATGCAAAAATGGAATTTACATAAGCGTATTGCGCTTAATGTATTAACACATTTTGGTGGGCATCCATTGTTTGTGGTTTTAGGATTTATTGTGGCAACCGCAGGGTTGTCAATGTGGATCTCTAATACAGCAACAACATTAATGATGCTACCAATTGCATTGGCTATTATTTCTCGCTACGCACTTTTTTTATCTAAAAAACAAACTCAGCAGTTTTCTGTTGGCTTATTGTTATCAATTGCTTATTCAGCATCGATTGGGGGAATGATGACTCTGGTCGGAACGGCTCCAAACCTGGTCTTTTCTCGATTTTATGTATTGGAAACTGGTGAGGCGATTGGATTTGCGCAATGGATGTTGATCGCAGTTCCTGTGGGAGCAATTTTACTGTTGGTATTGTTAGGCGTTATTGGTGTTTTTTATTTAAGAGGGCTAAATAATGCTGATCAATTGAAGCTGTTGGTAGTAAATGAGCGCAAGCAATTGGGGAAAATCTCATTTGCTGAAAGTATCGTATTAATTACTTTTATGGTTACAGCAATACTTTGGGTTACAAGAAAAGGACTAACGTTAGGTGATGTAATTATACCTGGGTGGGGCGATCTATTGATCAATGGGGCGATGATTGATGATGGAAGTGTAGCTATGGCAATGGCGAGTGTATTATTTTTTATCCCCGTTAAAGGAGCGGGAAGTGCTATTTTAGATAAAAAAGTTTTTGTTGAGCTACCTTGGTCAATTGTTTTGTTGTTTGGTGGTGGATTTGCATTGGCTTATGGATTTTCCGAAAGTGGATTGTCAGTCTATTTGGCAGGACAGTTGCAAGGGTTGAAGTCAGTTTCATTACCGGTATTAATACTGTCTGTTTCAGCGGGTATGAATTTGTTAACAGAGTTAACATCGAATACGGCAACAACTCAATTGGTCATGCCGATTCTTATCTCAACCGCTAAAGCGATTGAAGTTTCACCCATTTGGCTTATGTTGCCAGCAACATTGTCGGCATCGTGTGCTTTTATGTTGCCAGTGGCGACACCGCCCAATGCCATTATTTTCGGTAGTGGTAAGATTAGGGTGGTTGAAATGGTTTGTATGGGGCTTATTTTAAATTTTATAGCGGTTTTTGTTATAAGTTGGGTCAGCTATTGGTTGCTTCCCTTTTTTATAGGTAATACTTAATGTGGTTTCAGAAAAAAATCAGTATGCAGGCGCGGTGTCGTGGATTTCATTTGGTAACAGATGAAATTGTCCATGATATACCCGAATTAAAACAAATTAAGGTTGGGTTGTTGCATTTGTTTATTCAGCATACCTCGGCCTCATTGGCAATAAATGAAAATGCTGATCCAGATGTGCGGACAGATATGGAGGCGTATTTCAATCAAGCGATACCAGAAAATGAACCTTATTTTCAGCATGTGTTAGAAGGTAGTGATGATATGCCCGCGCATTTGAAAGCAGTGATATTAGGTGGAGAACTAACAATTCCTGTTGCTGGTGGACGATTGCAGATGGGGGTATGGCAGGGAATCTATTTGTGTGAACATAGAAATAATGCTGGAAGTAGAGGTATTATAGCGACTTTAAATGGCGAATAATTGGGGTTATTATGAATAAGATTAAACTGTTAATGATTAGTGGGTTGTTGAGTTTAAATGTTAGTGTCAATGCAGAAGAAATCAAGCCTTTAGAGATAGAGGTTTATCGTAGCCCAAGCTGTGGCTGTTGCAGTAAATGGCTGGTTCATTTAAAGGAAAATCAGTTTGTAGTAACTGATCATGTGATAGAGGATGTGCAGCAAATAAAGGATAAGTATGGTGTTCCAAAAAACATGTCTTCTTGCCATACAGCATTGGTTAACGGTTATGTTATAGAAGGGCATGTGCCAGCCGCAGATATAAAAAAACTATTAAAAATTAAGCCCGCAGTAATTGGGATATCGGTCCCAGGAATGCCAATGGGAACGCCGGGAATGGAAATGGGGGGTAGAAAAGACCCTTACAAAGTAGTTTCTTTTGATAAGGATAAAAAATATCAGGTATTTAATAGTTACGAGGGGCAGTAATGATTCTTGCTGGCGATATAGGTGGAACTAAAACAATTTTAGCGTTATACAGTCAGGAAAAATCAGGTTGGGTTTGCTGTAAAAAAAAAGTTTTTGCCAGTGCAGAATTTAATAGTTTTGAGGCATTGCTAGATTGTTTTTTGAGGGCTGAATCAAATTTAATTTTGCGAAGTGTGTGTCTTGGGGTTGCTGGCCCCGTGGTTAAAGGTGATTGTGTAACGACAAACTTGCCTTGGGTGTTAAGCAGGGATGGAATTGCTAATCAGACGGGAGCAGAATGTGTCCAACTGCTGAATGATTTA
>WTAG01000472.1 GCA_013139755.1 Methylomarinum sp.
GATAATTGTAGGGCAAGGAACGTGCATGAAACAACTTGAACAATTGACTTGCCTTTTTGCTCGTCTTTTTCATTGTAGAAATAGTTGCGCAGCCTGCTATGCGCCTATTACTACGCCTCGACAATTGCTCCTGCATTGTTCTATCTACACACATCCATGTGTTAGTTGAATGCGAATAAAAATCCTACGCCAGTTGCCAAACTTATTACGTGCGCATTCCTTAGTTATTGGTATGGCGCTTAAAATTACGTTATTATAATTATGGTAATTTGTGTGATTACCAGCTTGAAGTTGTTTAAGTAAAATTGAGAGGATGTTTTGGGTACAATAACTAGCCAGCAGGGCTTTGATTGGGTCATTAGCCTAACTAAACAAAAAGACTATCAAGGATTGACTTGTAAGTTCTTAGAGATGCTTGCTGGAATGCCTGGAATTAAGCATGTTGAAGCCTTTGAAATTCATGGTGGAAAACAAGTAAGAGTAAATGAGAAGCATCAACTTACAGAGCAATTGGTTAGGCGCTTTCCTTTAGATTTCACCTCAGAATCTGAAGGCATTCATATGGATTGGCTGGATGGTTTTGATCAAATTACAGGCTTAAAAGTTATATCCAGTGTAGGTCAGGAACAGCTTTTATTTCCTATTAAAGATTCTATAGGACCAGTGAGAGCAATAAGCATCCATGGCAAGATACAAGATGATCTTTTTTTTGTAGTTGAGAGCTTACTTAAAATTTATAGAAATCAAGTCGTTTTACATGATAGTAAAGAACGTGATGTTTTAACTCATTTACCCAATAGGCAGTCTTTGGATTCAAGGCTTATGCAGGTTTGCGAATATTTTCAGGGTCATGAGGCTTCGGATAAAAGATCTTGGGTGGCATTGCTTGATATTGATCACTTTAAACGTGTTAATGATGACTTTGGGCATCTTTATGGTGATGAGGTTTTGCTTACCTTTAGCCAATTAATGGAAAAAAGGTTTCGTTATAATGATTTTTTATTTCGTTTTGGTGGGGAAGAGTTTGTTGTCATACTAAATTTAGCAACACGAGACGATGCGGAAAAGGTCTTTAATTCATTTAGAGAGATGGTGGCTGCTTATGAGTTTCCAACGGTTGGAAAAGTCACTGTCAGTATTGGGGTAACGAATGTCAGTAGTCATGAAATGCCGTCAGAATTGTTAGATTGTGCTGATCAGGCTCTTTATTACGCTAAAGAACATGGGCGAAATCAAGTTTCATTTTATTCGGAAATTGCGCATGAGCGCAATATTCAAAGTCAGTCTAATGAAATCGAGTTATTTTAATTGAGTTTATGTTGTTAATGAAAAACTCAAAAAATATATCTGTAGCGGTTATACGCAAAGCTTATGTATTGACTTTGTCATTTATTGCTACTGTCATTGTGTTATTACAATTATATGTTTCATACGAAATATATGTTGCAGAAAAGCAATCTTCTATCCTTAGTACTGAAGTAAACAATGCTGGAAGGCAGTTAGTGTTAAGCCAACGGATGGCAAAGAACCTTTTGCAAATGTTATATGTGGAAAGTGACGCAATTGAAAATAAAACACATGCTGTATCGATCAGGGATGATTTGTTACAAATGCAAAAAATACATTTAGCGAAGGCTTCCTTATCTTATGGTAGGGAACAGTTATATGTAGAAAGTGATCAATTGTTTGCTTCAATGAGCTCTTTTGTTAATGAAATTTTGCAGTTGGTAGAAAAAGACAGCATTGATTTGTTCAAAATTAAAACTGCGGTAGAACATTATCTGATTGAAGGTGAAAAGTACTTAGTGGTAATGAATGAGATAAGTGCTATGAAAGGGCAATTGGCTGAACAAAGAAATATTCAGTTCTTATGGTATTCATGGGCTGGTGCATTACTTGTTTTATTTAGCCTGTTGGCGATAGCTTTAAAAATATTTCATCCAACATTATTGACTGTTCAGAAATTGATCTCTGAGCTAGAAGAAAATAACAGTAGTCTTAGGGCTGCTAATCAGCTGGCTGAAAAGAATGAGCAGGCATTAGGCCAGCATGCGATTGACTTACTGGCACATAAACAAATATATGAGTTAATTTTACAAACAACACATGCCGTTATTATTACCATTAATAAATTTGGCTGCGTTGATGTTTTTAATCAGGCTGCAGAAAAACTATTTGGCTATCAGTGTCTAGAGGTTGAGGGCAGAAATGTAAAGATATTGATGCCTTCACCCTATAAAGAGAACCATGATGGCTATCTTGACGCTTATCTGAATTCTGGCACTAAACATATTATTGATCTTGAAAGAGAAGTGGTGGGAGAGAAGAAGGATGGTTCAATCTTCCCGATGAATCTAAGAGTTACTGAGGTTAAGGTTCAAGGGCGTCATGAATTTATAGGTTTTATTGAGGATTTGTCAGGTAATTATCAAGCAAAGAAAGACTTGGAGCAAAGTCATAAGCTTTATCTGTCTATTGTAGATGATCAGGATAATCTAATCTGCCGATACAATAAAAACTTTATTATTACTTTTGTTAATAAGGCTTACTGCGATTATTTCGGAAAAGAAAAAGATGTATTGTTAGGTTCGTCATTGCTTGATTTAGTGCCTAAAGAAACTGTTGAATGGTTACTGGAAACACATACATCTATCAGCTGCGAGCAGCCACTTTTTCAGCATGAAGATAAGATTATTCTGCCTGACAATACCGAAGAATGGCAGGTATGGACAACGCGTGGTATTTTTGATGAAAATGATGAGTTAATTGAATTTCAAGGTGTAGGAAGCATTACCACGGATAGAAAAAAATCAGAGATGAGGATTATTCATGCCCAAAAAGTTGCTGAAGAAGCAAACCAGGCGAAATCACATTTCTTATCAAATATGAGTCATGAGTTACGTACACCATTAAATTCAATTATTGGTTTTTCTCAGTTGCTAGAGCTAGATGAGGACGACCCTTTATCTGATGCTCAGCGTGAATCAATTGAACTAATACATAAAGGCGGGCAGCATTTATTAGGGTTGATCAATGATATTTTAGATTTATCTATTATTGAATCAGGTATGATAAATCTATCATTAGAACCAGTATCTTTAGATGATGTTGTAGTTGAATTAATTCCTTTTGTTCGCGAAATAGCTAAAAAAAGAGGGATTGATATAAGCGTAAAGCAAAATGTTAATAAGTCTGTTGTTTTGGCAGACTATATGCGGACAAAGCAAGTTATTTTAAATTTACTTTCTAATGCAATTAAATATAATTATGAATATGGCAAAATAGAGATTGGAATAGCCAGTCTAGGTGATGAATTTCGAGTTTCTATAAAGGATACTGGGCCGGGTATTAGTCTTGATGATCAGAAAGATCTGTTTAAGCCATTTAGTCGCTTAGGTGCAGAGAAAACAGCGATTGAAGGGACTGGTATTGGACTTAGCTTGTGTAAAAATATTGTTGAGCATATGCAAGGTGCTATTGGTGTAGAAAGTAAAGAAGGCAATGGCAGTCTTTTTTGGTTTTCTTTGCCTTCGGCTAATCCGAATAATGATGTCTCATTAGAAAATTCAATATCTACCAATGAAAACTCCACTTTACCAGCCGAAAATATAGCAATCAAATTACTTTATATAGAGGATAACCCCGCTAATATGCAGTTGATGCGTAAAGTTGTTAAGAAAATTGATGACTGTGTGATGTATGATGCACCCAATGCAGAAATTGGATTGGAGATGATTGAGCAAATGCGACCTGATATAGTGTTGATGGATATAGATTTGCCTGGTATAAGTGGCTTTCAGGCATTTTCTGAAATTCATAAGCGCTTTGATTTTGCCAGTAAGCTTCCTGTTATTGCTATTTCTGCTAATGCCATGAAAAAAGATATAGAAGCAGCAAAAGAATTGGGATTTGTGGCGTATTTAACTAAGCCATTAGATGTTGCGCTTTTTATAGAAACAATTAATAAAACTATGATGAAATCATGAGGATTTTAGTTGTTGACCGGGTTAAGTTATTTCAAAATATTTTTGCCAGTGTTTTGAGTGATACAGATATAGGGTACGATTTCTCTGACACGGGATCATTAGCTTTATCTATGTTGGAAAGAGATAAATATGAAATAATTTGTATTTCTATGTATCTTGAAGACATGGATGCTATTGAACTTAGCCATAAAATTCGTCAGTTAACAAAATATATTCATACACCTATTATTCTTATAACATCTTCAGAATCTGATAATGTTATTCAAGAAGCTATGAAGTCGGGGATTACCGATATTTTTGAAAAAAAAGATGTCGATCAACTGGTAAATTTCATTCGACGTTTTGGGCAGCAGAATAATAAAATTAATGGGCGTGTCTTATATGTAGAAGACACCTTGTCTCAGCGATTGTTAGTCACTGAAATGTTGCTTCAACATGGACTTGAAGTCGATGGCTTTGCTTCAGGGGAAAAGGCTTTTGCTGCTTTTATAAAAAAAGATTACGACATGGTTCTTACCGATATTGTTCTGGATGGAAGCATGAGCGGTGTGACTTTGGCGAATAGAATTAGAAGGCTAGATGGAAACAAGGGTGATGTGCCTATTTTAGCTGTGACGGCTTTTGACAACATATCCAGAAGAATTGGACTGTTCTATTTAGGGGTTAATGATTATGTTATTAAGCCCGTTGTTGAGGAAGAGCTGGTTGCCAGAGTTAAAAGCTTGATTGAAAATCGACACTATTTTATGGATATGTGTAGTGAGAAGAATAAAGCATTGCAAGAAAATGCAGCAAAGAGTGAGTTTTTAGCATTAACAAGCCATGAATTAAGAACGCCTCTAAATGCTATTATTGGATACCTTCAATTATTAAAAATGGATGCTAAAGAAGAAAAAGTCTCCGATGATTTTTTTGACTCTATTCTTGAGGTTGATAAAGCAAGTCACTATTTGTTAAGTTTAATTAATGAAATACTAGATTTGTCAAAAATTGAAGCGGGGGGGATGGATATTCATTTATCATCCTTTTATGTTAAAGACGTTATTTTGTCCGCAATCAGTATTGTTAAATATGCCGCTTCAGAGCGAGGAATTACATTACATGAAAATTTTGCAGAAAATATTCCTCGTGTCATTGCTGATAGTGCGCGTTTAAGGCAAATTTTAATTAATTTATTATCAAACGCTGTTAAGTACAATAGAGAATATGGTGATATATTCATTTCTGTTTTTTACAAAAAAGAAACGGAAAGTATTTGTATAAGTGTTAAAGATACCGGTGCAGGGTTGAGTAAAGAGGCCTGTCAAGGACTGTTTGAAAAATTCAACCGCTTAGGTGCTGGAGACACTGATGTTGAGGGAACGGGCTTAGGTTTGTATGTTACAAAGAAAATGGTCACTGAAATGCAGGGTGATTTAACCGTAAAAAGCCGTTTAGGTGAAGGCACAGTGTTTTCGGTTTTATTGCCAGCAGAGAAGTAATTTAGGATAGGAAATGGGTATTAGCGAACAGATTTACCAGGCAAACATATTGATTGTTGATGATGAGCCGGCCAATGTAAAGCTACTGGAACGGATTTTATTGCGTAAAGGGTATCAAAATGTATATGCAACATCAGACCCAAGGGATGTTGAAGGCTTGTGTGATAAGGTTGAATTTGATGCGTTCTTATTAGATATAAGAATGCCTGAGATTGATGGCTTTCAAGTGATGGAACTCTTGGGAAAATATTACGTTAACGACTACTTGCCTGTTTTAGTCTTTACTGCACAAATAGATAGAGAAACACGTTTAAAGGCACTGGAATGCGGTGCTAAAGATTTTTTAACCAAGCCATTTGATCAAGTTGAAGCATTAACACGAATTAATAATTTATTAGAAGTTCGTTTAATGCATAAACAGATCAAACAACAGAACAGTATTTTAGAAAGTGAAGTAAAGAAAAGAACGAAAGAGCTCTATGATACGCGGCAACAAGTCATTCAACGATTAGGTCTGGCGGCAGAGTATCGGGATAATGAAACCGGTAATCATATTATCAGGATGAGTAAATACTCAAAACTGTTGGCATTGGCCTATGGACTTCCAGAAAAGCAAGCGGATTTAATCTTAAATGCTTCACCTATGCATGATATTGGGAAAATTGGTATTCCTGATAATGTCTTATTGAAGCCTGGAAAGTTAGATGCAGATGAATGGAAGACCATGCAAAGCCATGTTGTTATCGGGGGCGATTTATTGGCGGGAGATGATTCTGAATTAATGGTTGTAGCGCGACAAATTGCTCTACATCACCACGAGAAATGGGATGGTAATGGTTATCCTGAGGGCTTAAAGGGTGAGGAAATTTCAATTGAGGGTCGGATTTGTGCTATAGCAGATGTATTTGATGCATTACTTTCTGAGCGACCTTATAAAAAACCCTGGACTGTAGAAATGGCTTTAGAGTTAATAGAAAGTGAAGCAGGAAAACAGTTC
>WTAG01000523.1 GCA_013139755.1 Methylomarinum sp.
CCATATCGAAAGAGAGTTGAGCTTGCCCCTGCGAGCCAGCATCAATTTTTAAGGTTAATGGCCAGGCACCCATCATGGGCAGTTCAAATTGCCCTTGATAAACCCCGGGTTGATCGCTGCTTATGTCAACAGGAACGTACATGGTGGGCATAGAGCCCATCGCAGGCATTTCGGCTACCGCCTGAATGTCGGCATTGGCGACAGCTTGATCATTGTTATCGCGGATTATAAGTTTTAACTGGTTTTTGCCAACTCTGGGTTGTTCGGGGCTAATCGCCACTTGTATCTTAAAAGGGCCAGATAGATGCTCTGGCCCGATATTTTGCAGCACTGCTTTTTTGTCGGAGGTATCTGGTAAAAATATAAATAAGCAATATAAGGCTAATAAACAGGGGACAACTAACAAAAATAAGTATTTATGTGCAGATTTCATGGCGCTGCCCTCGTTAGGGTTGCTGTAGATAAAGGTTCTAAACTACCCACTGCAGTTTCAAGTTCGGCAACACGCTTGTGGATATCAGCCAGTGCTTGCTTAGTCTGTAATTGTGTCTGCATCAAGTTTATTTCAGTGCTGATTAAGGTCAGAAAGTCACCTTTGCCTGACTGATAATTTACTGTTGCAACCTCCAGGTTTTCTTCGGCAAGTGGTAATAGACGGTTTTTATACAAGCTATATACATGCATGCTTTCTGTTGCCCGGTCATGAGCAATTTGCACCTGCTCTGTTATTTTTGCGACAAAATCAACTTTGTTCCACTCAGCCTGTTTCATCTGCGCTAATGCTTCACTTTCGGCTGCACGATGCTTGTCTTGATATAACGGCAGATTAACAGCTATGCCAACGGTGAATTGCTTATCCCGGTTTTCCCATAAACTGTTATAGCCGGCTTTCAGGTTTATATCGGGATAGCTGTTCTTTAACGCTAGTTCCGATTGAGTTTTAGCCGCATCAAAATGAGCTGTCAGTACTTTAAGTTCAGGTCGGTTTTGTAGGGCTAGCTCGTGTAAGGATTTTAAATCAGGCAGGCTTTCAATTGCAGGCAACACTGAAGGGGAGGCAATAACAGCATCAGGAAGTCGATTGAGCAACCTATTGATATGGGTCGCAATCGATCGTCGTTCCCGGTCCAGCACAATGGCGCGGTGTTCTAATAATGCAATTTCTACATCAATGCGCAAAGTATCTTGTTTACTGGCAGAACTGGTGCTGTACCGACTCACTGCAATGTCTTGAAAATCCTTTAATAAAGTCTGGTTAAGTTGATTAATATGAATCGCTTGGTGTATGTAATACCAGTCAGCAAAAAGCGTCTTGGCTGTCGCTGATAATAACAATCGTATTGAGTCACTATCCTGGTTGATGGCGTTGGCTTTATGGCTAGCCAATTCACTACGCAATTGTAACTTCCCTGGCCAGGGAAGTTTCTGGGATATTTCGATACGCTGCCCGTAGTCAGTTTGCGTACTGCCTATAGTCTGAGGTGCCATACTATAAACCAGCATAGGATCATCTAATGCTGATTGTTGATCTATACGTGCAATAGCAGCCTGCCAGTTTGCTTTGGCAACTTCCAGCTGTGGATTTGTAGCCAATACAGCAGAGACCAGTTGGCTAGCTGTTAATAAATCATGATCCTGATCTGTCAGGTTCTCGGAGGCTAATGAATTTGTCATCTGGTTTAAGGACAAAATCAATAATATCAGCCGGATAATGTGATATTTGGATTTCATGTAAATCTCTCTCAATAAATAACACTGATGTAATGTGTTAGCTAATGAGGTGATTCACCACATGAACGGCACAATACATCATAGACACCAGCAAAAACTGACTGGCGCGCAAAAAGAATGTAGAGGAGAGAGTTGATTTATAGTCGAAGACGACGAGTGAGTAGATAGGTTTGATTACCGCTACTCAGTGACAGTGCTTTATCAGGAGGAAATACAAGTTTGTGACTGGCTTTTAAGGAAGCTAATGACAGTGTTTGTTCTGAAATAAGTGGTGGAGGTTGCGGCCCATCAAGTAGCAGAGTCAGGCAATCAGCCGTTGATATGCCTTGCGACATAGAAATATCAGTCAATGAGTCGTAGCTAACTTCGCAGCACTTGCTCTGTTGGTCCTGTTCATGCATCGAACAGGGTGTAGCCATTGGACAGCTGTCAGACATATGCTCATCGCAGCAACAAACCATTTTGGGTTTACCGTCCATTTGTTCACAGGCATAAAGCAGTTGTGTCTGTGAAATCAGCACCGCGAATAAAAAGATGAGGCTAATAGTGCGCTGAAAAATGAGTTGGCGGAATATGTGCATGGGGCAATTGTAATTGAAGGCCATTTCATTAGCCAATAATTTGTAATAGCTCAGTCTTAATTGGGCATATCCTTTAGATTAATTTTGATTTTTTACTGGCAATGTTGCAAAGGGCCGCGAGTTATCAAATATTGACTGGCTAAAAGGGTCAAAACCGGGCATTGAAAGGTCGGTAATCTTTGTGTCTTTTGCATGTTTAAATAAGTGAACAGGCTTTGAAATACCAAAGCCGCCCACTTTTCGAACTAGTGTGTATAAGTATTCATGCGTATTGTATTTTTGTTAGATATAACGTATTTTCAAATTAAAGTGAGGATTTGTGATTTTTGATCTGATAATGCATGAATTCTTTATTTATATTCAATCTGACCGACCGCAAGCAAGAGCAATCATTCAGTTTAGATTTCATGTTATCTGAATATATTTATCATGAGCGATTTACATGTTATCCAGTTTAGAAAAAGGCTATGTTACCGTTAAATGTTGAAAATTACTAAGAGCTGAATTTAATAGCATTTCAGGTGTAAGGTTTTGAAACTCATCCATCACTCTACACCAGCCTAAATAGTTCGAAAGATATTTGGTCGCAACCCCTGAAAATGTCCCAGCCATGCTTTAAATCGGCTGTGATACGCATTAACATTTTGCACATGGTATGCACCTTTAATTACTCTCTGGCCTTGGCTGAGATTGATCGCTTCATGAGTAATATTTTCAGCGTTACAAAATGCATCATATGTTGGGTTACTATCACTGACTAACAAGGCATCAGAATCTAATATAGGTTTTAAATGGGCGGTCAGTATTGCTTTGGTTATTGCTCCATGCCCTGTCACAAAGTCTACGGTTTGTTTTGATCGACCACGGGCAATTTTGATTTTGTGATACAAATATCAAAAAAGATGTTGATTTTGAGGCGTTGGATTTGGACCAAGTAACCATTTCATCGAAACAAAGCGTTCGGGAATCTCTTTTATAAAGCAAAAGTGATTGTAATGTTAAATACAAAAATAAATAAGGTGGGTTTAAAGCATTAGAATATACTAATATATATAACTACGAACATATTAATAATATATATGAACATAACTTGTTATTTGTTACAAAATAGAAGGAATTGTTATGAAAATTTTAAAATGTACACACAAAAAATTAACAGCCTGTATATTTGCCGCTCTTTTTGTTGTTGGGCTGGGAGTGGTAAGTTCAGACGATGGCGAGAAGGTGTTGAAAAGCATGTCCCGCAATACAAAGC
>WTAG01000710.1 GCA_013139755.1 Methylomarinum sp.
TATCGCATCCAGATGCCCTTTAGAAACAGCCGATACAATCACTTCTTTTAGCTTTTGAAAATACGGACCGCCTGGTAAATATGTTAGATCACTTGAACTTAATGTAGCCCCTCTAAAGCCCGAAGAAATCAGTTTATAATCGTTGCTCTCAAGAGCCGTCAATGTTTGTTTATCGTATTGATTAAAAGGTGGTATAAACGCATGAATACTTGTTTTAGTTACTAATTCAAGAGAGGCTTTTGCTTTTTTCAATAAAGATATCTGTTTTTCTTCAGAGAGTCCGGTAAACTCAGATTTAATTGCTATATCTGCATTCCTTTTATGGCTATAGCCATGTACAGCAACATGCACAACCCCTTCTGCCACATACTTTTGTAACAATTCAATTTTTTGTTTACTTAGTTCAACCCGAACAAGTTCTTCATCTAATATGTCAGAAGGATAAGGTGTCTCAGGAAAGGGTATAACACCTACCAAAACGCCAGCACCAACATATTTTGCCGCTTCAAAAAGTGCTTGCTCAACTTCAATATTGCTATAACGTGAATAGTCATCATATCGAAACATAATTTTTAATTGGGTAGCTTCCGATATTTTAGGCATAGTAATCATAAAAACTATAGCTAAACAAAAAACTAAACGCATTTTTCTTTACCTTTTCCTTTTACATAACTGTGATGTCCCTAAACCCATTTTTATATGTTTTTATTTGTCAAATCTGCTATGGTGTCCCATGAAAAAAGGGACCTGGCTCTATCCATGGCTTTTTCTCCCAACTCCTTTTGATAATTACTATCCACTAACAACTGTCTTAAACCTATTAACACATCTTCCTGAGAACTGCCATCAACTCTCAAACCAGTTACTTCATGTAAAACTGCTGCCCCTGTACCACCTGCTATACCGCTAATGACAGGCTTCCCACAAGCAGCTGCTTCCATAAAAACCATTCCAAAACCTTCGGTATCACCTTTTATTTCTCTATTTGGCATGGCAAATATATTGCAGGCATTAAACCATCGAGGTAAATCATCCATATCCACATGACCTAGCAAATGAACTCGATCAGCAATACCATTTTCTTTGGCTATCTCTAATAAATACTCTTTATCTTCACCAATACCAATAATGGCATACTGAATGTTTATACCTTCATTAATTAATATTGGTAACGCTTTAATAATCTGATCAAATCCCTTACGCCGACTCAATCGCCCTACCGATAAAATTAGTTGCTGCCCCCTTTGCAGTTTAATTTGCTGATGTAAATCTTTGAAGGGCAAACCAGACTTAAAACGAGCTATATCAACTCCAGGTGATATTAATACTATTTTATGGCTGTCAACATTGAGCTTTAGCAATTCATTTTTTGTGAACTCGCTGTTAGCGATAAGCTTGTCTGCATGTTTATAAGTAAAGCGCATAACCTTGAATTTGCCTGGTTGCCGCCAAGTAGTTATTTCTTCACCGTGAGCGTAAATTATAACGGGTTTAGAAAACAATTTACCCACTAGCCAGGCAACTAAACCTTCTGGCAAGACTCGCCCTGCATGTATTGCATCAACCTTATAAGTAGAACAAACTTTTACTGCTTGAGTTAACAACCTAAAATACATAAGTAATGATTCAGGCTTTAACCAAGGCACCCTTTTTAGATTGACTCGATGAATTGTATTAGGATTCGTTTTGTCATATTCATTAGCGCCTTCAACATCAGCAGTAATAATATGAATCTTTTCTTCACCTAAACGATGATAAACCTCACCAAACCAAACAGCTGACCCACCTTTAGTAGGCAAAAACAATTCTGTAATAACTAATATATTTTTTGATGCCATAATTATTTATGATATTTTTTTAACAGATAAACAGGGATGAATAATCCACTAACATATAACCACTTTCTGATCGCGTGATTAGCCCACACTCTATTAATACAAACTAACAGCCGTATAAAATAAGATTGTTCTATAAAATCTATATCGTTAGATAAATACTTATCAGCTAGTTCTTTAGTCGACAAAAAAGTAATTTCAGGGTGTTTTTCAAGCGCTAAAAAAATAACTCTTTCCAATTCCTTTAACGAATACCTTGTTGTTTCTTCATTTTCAATAAAGTTAAATCGATGCATTTCTAATAATGTCGGCTGGGCTAAATTAGTTTTTTTATCTAACGCCTTGATTGCCATTTCAGCCGTATGACCTAAACTTGGTTCAAAATAATCATTTCTGACCATATAAGTTAAACCTGTACTAGATTGTTGACTATTAACTATTTTATTCCCATTTCCTCTAGGTTTTCCTTCACTATCTCGTTGTTCAAAACATTGCCCAGGCGTTACTAAATAATTAACTGAACATTGCTTCCAGCTTCTTTCCACCATCTCTGTCCAAATAAATGTGGGTGGCACTACGACTTTAGGATTAAATCCAAATAACGCTTTAAACTCATGCACTTCTTCTTCAACAGCTTTGTCCATTTGATCTTGACTTAATAAAACTGATGGTAATTTCTTAGTATTTATCCATCTACTCTGCAGAGTTGACAAGAGTGTCTCTGTCCTGGGAAATTCCTCGTGATTAAGCCATTCTCGGACCTTTTCACTAGTCTGCAATTCGCGCATTAGATTTTCGGGCCAATAATGAGCCATACCATGCAACTGTATATCGAATGCACCTTTTTCAACTCCCTCTAGCATACTATTCTTAATTTCATCAAATATTGAATCATCAAATCTTTTGTCAAAATAAGTCTTGTATTGTGCACTTTGAATTTTTGTTGCATCAGGAATGGATAGTATGACCCCAATAGTCATAACAGGATGATGACCATGTATATCAGAATAACGAGTTAACACCGGTATGATATGCTGTAACGATTGCGCTTGAATTAATGGTCCAGCGCCCCAATCATCACTTTCAAAAATTAATACCGGATATTTTAAAGCGGGTTCTCGCCAACTTGATAAAATCTCATCTTGATAACGAACTAGAATAATAGCAAACCATATTACGATCCAGCCTATCACAAGAGAAAAAATTATCATGCTGAGACCTTTGCACAAAGAGGTATATATCCCCCGTTGAACCAATAGTCAATTTTTTTAAATTTATTGCTCTTTAAAGGAGCAATATTCTCTGAAAAAACACGGTTATTCATCTGTTTTTCTCATTTT
>WTAG01000347.1 GCA_013139755.1 Methylomarinum sp.
GGGGGCGGCCTCTAATGGCTCGGGTGTTATTGAGTGTGGCAAATATTGAGATAACATTTGACAGCCTTGGCAACCCAAAATAACAGATAAAAAAAGCAGTTTAAACAGGCGTTGCATTCTATGTTTCCATATTTTTTGGTAAGAGCAAAGAAAACCGGGCACCACAATATTTTTTATTGGGTTTTAATAGTGTAATGGAGCCATTGTGTACCTCAAGGTAATGCTTAACCAGAGCAAGCCCCAAGCCAGAGCCTTTAATTGTCCATGCTTGAGGTGAGATACCTTGATAAAAATCGTCAAAAATTAAAGGTTGAATGTCCTTGGGTATGCCTAGGCCTTGGTCTTCTATATTGAGTTGGATTAAGTGGTCTTGGTCAGACAAGGTTAAACCTATTGTGCCATTTTGTGGTGAAAATTTAAGTG
The DNA here is from genome assembly GCA_013139755.1 of Methylomarinum sp. The sequence continues at coordinate 424 of WTAG01000347.1, forward strand.
CATTTGAAAATACATTACTAATAATGATTTTTAGTTTGTCGTAATCAGCTCTAATATAAAAAATATTAAGATTGCTTTTTAACGTGATATTTTTTGATTTAAGAGGTAGTTGATAGTCTTTAATGATGCGATCAATCAGTGTGTTTAACTCAAAAACAGATAAATCCAAGTCAGCTTTAGTATAAATAATTTTTTGGTATTCCAGTAAATTTGCCACTAAGTCGTAAAGGGTGATGTTACTTAATTCCATTAATTGAATAATTTCTTGTTGTTCGGCATTCAGTTCACCAACCACATTTTCGGCTAATAAATCTGTGCCTTCCTTTAATGTTGCCATGGGTGTTTTAAGCTCATGAGAGATATTCATTATGAATTGTTGTTTTTCATCTTCTAATTGATTAAGTCTTTGTCTTAGCCATTCAAGGTGTACCCCTAGTTCCACTAAATCTTGAGGGCCTTTGATAGAGATAGGCTGCTCAAATCCCACTTCACCTAAATTGCGAATAGCCAGACTGATTTTTTTTATCGGGCGAAGTAATAAATGAACAAATATTAAACCAAATAACAAGGCTAAAGGGATACTCGCCAAAGCAGAATAAATGAGCTTTTCTTGCACATTTTTAGCAATTGCCGATAAAGCAGTTGCCTCTAGAGCAACTCTTTTTTCACCCTCAGAAAGTAGTAATCTTGCTTGAGTGGATAATGGATCAAATGCATTTAAATCGGCCTCCGTTAATGGAGGGGTTTTATATTTAAATAAGATGATTTGATATAGCTGGTTTTCATCAAGTTGTAGGTGCTCAAGTTTTTTGACTAAGACAGGATCTTGTCCTTGAATTTTGAGTGACATTAAAATATCTAAAAAACGGGTGCGATGATCTTGATAGGCACTAAAAAGCTCGGGTTCATTGAGTACTTGAAATTGCCGGATGCTACGTTCCATTGAGATCAGTCGGTTGAGAATCAAGCGGCTGCTTTCGGTGGTATTAACTGTTTGAAACAAAGTTCTCTGACTTTGTTCTGTGTAATTGGTAACCTCAATCACAGTAAAAATAACAGCAAACACTAAGGGTAAAGTGATAATAACACAGCTAGCTAAAGCCCACTGGTAAAGGGAGCCAATAGTAAAGATTTTATTGCTGGAGATATTCTTTTTTAGCACGGGTTTAAAAAGTGTAAAAGGGCGGTAATAAATTGCGTAAACAGGTATTATTATATTCAGAGTCTATCTTACAGGGGAAATGTCATGATTATTGGTTCAATAGCAGCTATTTTTGTTTTAGTGTGGTTTTATCACACGGCACCAGGATTTGGTAGAAATCCTGTGCAATGGGCGATAGCTGGTTTTTGTATTTATTTTGTGGTTTCTTTAGTTTGGACATATTTTGTCAACCCAAGTATTAAAGATGCTGCAATGCATAGTCGAGATGGTGTTTTGATGTTCGTTTCTCGCTATGCTTATATCGTTGTCGCCTTAGCAAGTGCAGTGGCTTTCAATTTAAAAGTAGGGCCTAAAAAGGGGTGAAGGTTTGAGTGGCTGGTTTGTATATATGATCCACTGTACTGATGGGTCACTTTATACGGGTATAAGTACCGATGTGGAAAAACGATACACACAACATGAAACACAAAAAGGCGCAAAATATTTTAGAGGACGCAAACCCAAGCAGCTAGTTTATCAAGAAAGTGGACATGATAGAAGCTCAGCCAGTAAGCGTGAAATAGAAATAAAAAAACTCTCACGCGTTAATAAAATGCAATTGATCTTATCGACAGAAAATCAAATTAAACATGTTGGAAATACTTTATCAGGATGACTATTTGGTGGCGATTAATAAACCCGCAGGGTTGTTAGTTCACCGAAGCAATATAGACAGGCACGAAACGCGTTTCGCAGTACAACTATTAAGAGATCAGATAGGCAAAAAGGTTTTCCCCGTACACCGTTTAGATAAGCCTACTGCTGGGGTTTTAATATTTGCTTTAGATTCAGAAACAGCTCGAAAAATGATGGAGAGCTTTGCCAGTAAATCAATAGAAAAACAGTATTTAGCAGTGGTTAGGGGTTATACACTAGAATCTGACATCATTGATTATCCATTAAAGGAACAGCTGGATAAAATGACCGATGCTAAAGCAAATCAAGACAAGCCTGCTCAAGATGCAATAACGCATTACCAACGGCTTAATACGGTAGAATTACCCTATGCAGTGGGTCGATACCCAAGCAGCCGTTATTCATTGTTGTCTTTATCGCCAAAGACAGGTAGAAAACATCAGTTACGCCGTCATCTAAAGCATATTTTTCACCCTATTGTGGGGGATACTTCTCACGGAGATGGTAAACATAATGACTTTTTTAGAAAGCAATTTGATTGTCAGCAGCTATTATTAGCCGCTGTGAGTTTAAGCTTTCAGCACCCAGTAACAAATGAAAATATTGAGCTTAAAGCACCATTAGACGAAGTGTTTAGTCGTATTGTGACAACGTTTAATTGGCAATATGATGGTTGATAAGTCAATGTAGCCTTGATGCAGTGTAGCGGAATCAAGGAATAGATGGAAAAGAAACCTTGATTTCATGTTGTTACATCAAGGCTAAAGGCATTATCTGATTGCTTTAAGGCCAACTCAGTACTGAAACTAACATGGTTTAATTGAAAATAATGGAATCGCTAATTAATGTCTGACGAAAAGAGAATTTTATTTGCCGGTGATCCGCATGGTGATTTTGAACCAATTATTGCAGCGGTAGAAACACATCAGCCTGAAGCTGTGGTGTTACTCGGTGATTATGAATTAAAGGAGCCATTAGAAGAGTGTCTTAAAGCAATTAAAGATAAAACCCAGATTTGGTGGATTCCTGGAAACCATGATTTTGATATGCCAAGCCATCACCACAACCTGTTTAATTCTCAGTTAGCGGGGCGGGGGTTGCATCTTAAAGTTAAAGAAATTGCTGGGCTAAGAATTGCAGGCTTGGGTGGAATATTTTTAGGGCGAGTCTGGTATCCACCACGTACGCCTAAATGGCAGAGTAAACAGCATTATTTGAGTTCGCTATCTGCAAATAATGAATCTGAACAGCTGTCATTAAAGTACCAGTCTGCCATTTGGTATGATGAATGGACAGCACTTAAAAAGTTAAAAGCGGATATTTTAGTCACACATGAAGCACCCAGAAGCCATAAACATGGTTTTATTGCTATTGATCAGTTAGCTGAAGCGATGGGTGTGTGTAAGGTTTTTCATGGGCATTTACATGAGCACTACTCATCGGTTATTAGAAAAGGGATACAGGTATTTGGAGTAGAAAATGTCAAGGTAGTGGATTTACAAGGGAATAATGTTTAGTAGAATATGTTTTTTGCATAAAAAAAGGCCAACATTATTATGTTGGCCTTTTCTTTTTTGAACCATTCTAAATTAAATTTAGAATGCCCATTGTGTGCGTAGAGTGAAGATGTCTATAGACTCAAGATCGCCTTGGTCTTCATTAGCAAATCTTGCACTCTTGTCAACATCAAAGGCTGTACGGTAATCAGCCATTAGGCGTACATTTTCATTTAAGTACCAGTTTAATGCGACAGTTACTGCTTTTTCACCGCCACCTTGCACATTTCCTGAAGTCATGTCAGATTGGTCATAACGTGCTGCCAGTTCTACTGCACCCCAGCCGCCATCGCTATTTAAGCTGAAGTTTTTAGCAGGTTTTAAACGCTTGAATTCACCGTCAGAACCTTTATAAGAACGAGACTCACCGGTTAAAGTCCAGCCAGTTTGTACGTAAAATGCATTAAAGTCTACACTTGGTGCGCCATCACGTGTTAACCAGGAATAAGCATATTCACCTTGAACAGAGAAAGGCCCTTGCATGTAGGCCGCTTCAATACCGCCAATTGAAAGGTTTTCGGCATTGGCTATGTTGTCTGCTTCGGTTAAATAGAAGTTTGACATATGAGTGGTTTCATATTTTATGTCAGTATTTTTTCCGCCATTTAATATGTCGTTATTGTCATTGGTTTCTCTAAAACCGCCATATGCACCCAAATGTACAACCTGGTTTTTAGTGTTGATTGGTGAATAAGTCACACGAGAGGTCATGCCCCAGCCTTCGTCACCGGCAACTTTACTTGGGTCAACAGATTCACCGTAAGCACCAATTTGTGCTGACCAGTTTTTTCCTTTTGATTTAAAATGTAAACCGATCGCACGGTCAAATGCATGACCGGTAATAGTATTAACTAAAGAACGCTCAGTGAACATAATGTCGTTAGAGCTTTCTTGTAATTCCATACTGATAGATTGTTTCTGATGACCAACTGTGACTTCCAACCAATCCAGTCCAGTGTATGTTAGGAACAAATCTTTAATAGCTGTATTGTTATCTGCAAAATCAAATTCAGATAAGTATTTAAAGTCTTTACCCATGTTTCCTTTTAGGTAGATACGGGCGCGACGAATCTCAGTTCCATTTGTTGCAGAATCTGCCTTAATTTTGTTATCACCGCTGTGGAAAGTAGCATCCGCATGTAAGCGAGCACCAATTTTCATTTTGTATTCACCATCAGCCGTTGCAAACTGTAGACCTTTTTTATTTAGTTTGATTTTAATGTCGTTAACATCTTTTTTACTAATAGTTTCTTTTTTAATCAAGTTGTCATATTGAGATTGTTTGATTGCACCGTTTTGTAACAGCATATCCAATAATTCTTTATCTGCCGCTTGTGCTGACATGCTGCTCAATGTTACGGCAGCACCTAGCGCTAATATTTTGGTTGGTTTGTTAAGTTTCATCAAAATGAGCCCTTAGTTGTATAAAAAAGAAATTTGTTGTAAAAACTGGACACAATAATAGGAGATGATTATTACAGGAGTATTACAAGGAGGATTTAAGCTATGTTTTTTTGTTTTGTATTGTGTAAACAACAAGGTGAAGGATGTTCCTGAAAGGCTCTTTTGGCTTTGTAGTTGTAAGTGTTATAAAGCTTCAGTTGGGCTCAGGTTTCTCGGTTATTTCACCGCGAATCCAATGCCTAAATAAAGCGTCAATGGTTCCATCAGTTTGTTTTAATTTAATCCAGGTGCTGATGAAGTGTTCCAGCATTAGATCCTTTCCGCCTACAGCAATGACTAATGGTGCGCCTTGATGAACTGAAAAGGGAGTGACTACATCGTAATCAGGGTTGAGCAATGTCC
>WTAG01000329.1 GCA_013139755.1 Methylomarinum sp.
GAATTGTTGATCAACGATAGAATCAATTGTGCGTTCATCCGCACCGCTAATTACAATATTTAGCTTCATAAAATCGGAAAAGCTTATCAAACCAACTAATTTTTTTCCGTCGATAACGGGGACATGATGAATGTTAGACTCAACAATTATATGGCGCACATCACTTAGCTTTTGGCCCTGATGAACTGCAATAATATTTGTAGTCATTATTTTTGATATAGGGTCGTTCTTTTTCATATTATTTAATTGGTTAATAAAAGATATATTGTTAAATAAAAAAGGCCAGCAATAGATAAAAAACACATATCTTTCTTACTAAAACTCTCTGAGTTTTTATTCAGTCACAGGGAACAATCAAATGATTTGCCACGATACCGATGTAAAAATTGCCTAAAAACATTCAATATGCGGAAATGATGATTGAAAGCGTCAGCACCCTAAAAGTGACTGGTTGCTAATAGACCATAGCAACAGCTAGTACAGACATAGCCCTTAAAGTATTCATACTATCCACTTAATCAAATTTAAGCGGATAGTCTGTTAAGGAACCATTGATATAATTTATAATTAAGCTGTCTGATTAGTTCTTCTGATTGCAATATAATGCATTAAATTGCAATGGCAGATAGTAATCAACCCTGGCCCTTTTATTTACTTATTTTGTTTCGTGTAAAATTGATTTTGTAGCTGCCGTAGCTCCCATTGCATCAATTGAGAAAGATATAGCGGCGTCTGCATGTTGTTCAGCACTTTCATCAGCATTTTTTCTGTACATCTCTGCCGCTTTTTTATGTTGAGCTGCAGCAAGAGCATGAGCATTTGCTGCATTTTCATGCAGTGATGAACCTCTGAATCTATGATGTGCTGTAGTATCTATAGTTACACCTTTAGCTTTAGATAAATGCATTCCACCCATTCCTCCTGATTCTGCCTGGGCATTGGCTATTGTAAGCAAAGATATGACTATTGTTGATGCTAGAATATTTTTTTTCATTTTTAATCTTGAAGTAATTTTTTTAAAATTATTTTTATAAATTATCTTGTGATATTTAAAAAATAGTTACGATGGTGCAATAGCTCTAATCAGCTAATTCTTTTTGCTCTTCTTCCTCTGCTTTTGAGCATGGTGCAGTTGATTCATGATTAATACCAATAGACTCAATTAATTGACAGAAACAATCTCCACCTGAAATTCCATTCGGCATAGAAGTCCAATTCGTGAGTGCTTGTTCCATGCGTATTTGAAGTTCCATTAGTTGTTCCATACGCGCACGGTTTACCTTGATTCGGTGCTCCATCAGATCACGAACCAACGAGCAAGGAGAATTACCTTTCTGGCATTCTACTAAGATGAGTTCAATTTCATTTAAGCTAAAACCCAGATTTTTTGCTCTCCTAATAAAATCCAACCTTTTTGTATCGTTAACGCTAAACAGTCTATAGCCATTAAGCGGGTCGCGAGTGGGTTGAAGAAGACCAATCCTAGTGTAATGGCGAATCGTATCTGGGGGCACATCACAGCGCTGTGCCAGCTCTTTTACTTGAAATAACATTTAATATCTCCTCATTTCTTATTCTAAAACCTGTGTGCTACTCATAGGTCAAGCCCTGATTTGTTGTTTTTTTGTATTTAATACAAACAACCGAAAAATAATTAGTTTAATTACTATAAGTGTAACTCTCCACAGCTTGCTGCGTTTAGAACAAAAGATAAAATTAATACCCCGTCCGCTTGTAGCGGGATAGTTTATTTTGTTTTTCAAACTTATTTTGTAAAGTTTCAATGTGAAGCACATAATAATTGGAGCGGAGTGGATAAAAACAAGCGCGCCACCTTGCATCTCATGATAGGTTTTGGAATTCCATAACACAAAATCGATTCGCCATGAGGCGAATCATTAGACTCCCTCGCGCTATCGCACTTCGGATTGGCAAATTTCCCTCCGCCTACTCGAGACTATCGGCCCGTCTGGGGCTGACAGCCGGGGGGGCATAGCCCTTTTTTATCATTATTTTTATGGTAATATCTTTAATCTAGAAATTTAACAATTACATGCATTTCACTCAACCGATACCTGCTTATGGCAATTAGCTCTACGATCAACAAAGTCTCTCTTAATATTGCAGACATGGACAGGCATTATTATCAAAGCCACGATTTAACAGTGGCACAACACCCTTCTGAGACTGACTTTCGTTTTATGGTGCGCTTAATTGCGTTTATGGCAAATGCCCATGAGCGACTTTGCTTTACTAAAGGACTTAACAGCAATGATGAACCTGATCTTTGGCAAAAGTCACTGACGGATGATATTGAGCTGTGGATTGATTTGGGACAGCCCGATGAAAAAAGAATTCGTAAAGCTTGTGGACGCGCCAAGCAAGTGATCATTTATACCTACCATGAGCGCAAGGCAAAAGTTTGGTGGGAACAGCAGCAAGATAAATTACAACGCTTTAGCAATCTTAAAGTTTTGCACATTAATGCAGAAGGCGTGGAAACTATGATTAATCGTTCTATGCAATTGCAGTGCAATATTCAGGATGGAGAAATCTATTTGAATGATGATAATTCAAACTTTACCATTACGCTGGATAGACTTTAACCTACTAACTAGCTGTCAAATAAAGAGAGGATGTCCTGATAAAATATTCCGAGACCTATAAGCGTTATTATTGTCAGTGAGGCTAAACTCCAGCGCATGATCTTTTTTAGCTTTGCTTTTCTTTGCTCTTCTTGGGCTTTTAGTATGGCTTTTTGATTTTGCCATTGTAGCGTTTTAGCTTCTTCCATGGTGTGCTGTAGATGATATTCCAGTAATGCATCAATTTCTTCCAATACTTGAGTCATGTTTTTTTGTCTGGACATAGGAGTCCAGGCTACCATGGTTCTAACCATTGTTTTTAATTGTTCGGGTAATTCATCAAATTTTTCTAATGGGGCTAACTGTTTGTTTTTCCATCGAGGTAAAGTACCGGTAAGCAATTGATAGAGGATGATCCCTACAGAAAAAATATCTGTGCGTCTGGTTTTATCTTCACGCTGTAATTTATACCAGTTTTTTTCTGAACCTATTTGATAATGTTCATCCAACCCAAAGTCAGTTAATTTAACTAAACCATTTTCATCAAAAAGAATATTGCTGGGTCTTAAATTTCCGTGAATAATGCTATTTTGATGCGCAAATGCCAGACCTAGACAAATTTCCCGGATAGATCTTAAAGCATCATCCCAAGGAGTGGCCATGATTAAACGGTCTTGTAATGATCCTCCATTTAAGTATTCCATGACAATAATGTAAGTACGGTCATTTTTTGAGGTACCGTGTATCTTGGCAATGTGTTTATGAGATAGGGGTTTTAATAAATTAGTCTCATCAAATCCTTTGCTCCAGACCGGACGTTTTTTTATGATTAATAAGTTATTGTTTTTGTTATTTTGATACAAATATATAGCACTATGTTTTTCTTCTTTGATGACATCAAGTAAAGACAACTTTGTTTTTAGACTGTTTAGACCCTGTTCTGCGTGTTCTTTTTGTTGTTTATTAAGATGTGTACCATGTAATAAATGTAATAAAATATCTTTTATCTTGTCTGCTGAAGCCGGCCTGTTAAGAGGTTCGGTATTTAAGCAGTTTAAAATCAGATTATCCAGCATAGGGTCTATACCAGCCGCTAAGTCTGCGGGGGCTGCAAAGTTGCCTACAGGTTTTTGTCCGGTAAACAATACGTACATAACAACACCTAAAGAATAAATATCACTTAAGATTGTCACCTCTGATGAGATTTGTTGCTCTGGAGACATATAAGCAAGTGTCCCCATCAATACTTCATCAGTCGTTGATTTTGGCTTAAAGTCACAAAACTGTGCTATACCAAAATCTAAAACATGGGCATGATTTTCCAGATCTATAAAAATATTAGCTG
>WTAG01000454.1 GCA_013139755.1 Methylomarinum sp.
CCATCAACCCCTGAAATCAAAATAACAACGGAAAAATGGCTATGCTTAACTTTTTCTTGAGCCTGCAACAACTGTGTCCGCAATTCAGGCACTCGATCATTATAAATATCTTTTTTAACGGCATGACCTAACTCTGCAATCTCAAACATTCGCTTTTCCTATCACTTTAATTTTTCACAAAAAAACACATTTTTACTCTATTAAAACAAAGACTAACAATAACAATGCACCCAATTGTACTCTTTATGGAAACAATCTATTCAATAAAAAAGCATAATTATTTTGACATCAATTTACCCCTATGTTCAAATAGACCCGTCGAAAAAATAAAAATAAATATCGACAAGCAACCTAATCATTTAGGTTGCTCCCCCCTTTGAGGAAAGGGTAATAAAAACAAAACAACACTTAAATAATCGAGGATTATAAAATGGCTGAACAAGAAAAAAGTAACTTTACAAAAATCTTAGTTGTTATGACTATTGTCTCTGTCACATTAGTTTTGGTTTTAAAAAGCCGTGAAACTGACCATTTAACACTTGCAGGTGCTTCAACTACACTTGAATCAAATGCTGCTGCATTACAAGCTGTTAAAAGATTCGACAACAACTTCGAATAAGCAATACAGACAGGCCTTTCATCTTCCTGATGAAAGGCCTATATAGCTCCGCCATCTGCAACACCTCTCATACCCCTTTACTTTGTCACTTACCTGCAAAGAAATTAGCAAAGACTTATATTATTCTGTAAGCTTAGCACTTTATCTCCGACTTATATTTTAAGTGGATATATCGGCCTAATCTTATGAATTCTATTTATTTTGCTCAAAAAAGGAAACATCATGAAAAAATCAAATAAAACACCTTTAGCTATAGCCATTGGAAGTACGCTTGTGTCAGGTCTTGCATCAACAGCGGTACAAGCTAAAACAGACTTAAATATCGATGAAAATCCATTCTCAATGACAGAACTGTCAACGGGTTACATGCAAACAGCAGAAGCAGACAGCGGTTCAGGAAAAATGAAAGACGGCGCTTGTGGCGAAGGAAAATGCGGTAGCGCAATGCAAAAAGGCTCTGAAGAAAAAACAGCTGAAGGCAAATGTGCAGGAAATAAACCAATGCCAGCACCAAGTAAATCAGATAAAAACAAAGAAGCTAAATGTGGCGAAGGCAAATGTGGCTCTTCAATGTCCATGTAAAGTAGGTATCTCGGGGCTTTTAGGTAACAAACTGATAAAGTCCCTTTCTCATCCCGTCCATATCCCGAACTCTCAGTATCTTCTGTTGTCTATAAATTAATCCTCGACAACAGAGTCAATATAATGAAATGGCTTTTAATCTCTTTACTCTTCTTTTTAACTGGCTGCTCAGGGCTACCTAAGCCAATGCGTGGCAATGCCTATTCAAATATACACTTAAGTACAGTCAAAACTGATATAGCCAGCTATCAAGGCAAGGCATTTCGTTGGGGAGGAACCATCATTAACGTAGTTAATGAAAAAGATTCAAGCCAGATTCAACTTTTGTTTTACCCCATCAATAGGTACGGACGCCCGCAAACAGAGAGAAAAACAGAAGGTAGATTTGCTATTACCAGCCCATTTTTTTTAGATCCAGCTGTCTATAAAGAAGGGATTGAAGTCACAGTAACGGGCATTTTATCTGGTGAGATTAAACAACTCATTGGCAAAAAAAGATTAACCCTTCCGCTTTTATCTCTTGAAAACATCCATATCTGGCCAGAGCTTCAACAAATAGATAACAGAGTTTACCTTTATCCCTATCCTCCACACTCGCCCTATTACTTTCCTTACCATAGACATCACGGTTACTTTAATTACCGTCATTAAGAAAGCTCTGATTAAGTCGATTAGAATTTAGTGCAGAAAAACCTGTCGATATTATTTAAGAAAAAACACTATACGAAAGAAGAAGCTAAAGAATGAAGAAAAAAATCATATTCACTAGCAAAACCCTCCTATTTGTCTATTTATTACTCAGCTTAGGCTTATTTATTTTCCAGCGTGATTTACTATATCACCCCTCGGCTAAGCTAAACCACTCCTACCAGGAACAGACTTTTTATAATGATAACGAGTCAATCAAAGTCATCGCCCTTAACCAAGACAAAAAAAACAGTATTATTCTTTTTGGAGGTAATGCCCAGGCTATTGTAGGCCGAGCACCTAGTTATCTAGAAACCTTCCCGAACCATAGCATTTATTTAGTCAATTACCGAGGATACGGTGGCAGCAGCGGCATGCCTAATGAACAAGCGCTTTATTCAGATGCTTTATATATTTATGACAGCATAAAGCCAAAATATAAAACCGTCTCCATTATCGGCCGTAGCCTAGGCACGGGGGTTGCTAGCTATGTAGCCTCTAAAAGAGATATAGATAAACTCGTCCTAATAACACCCTATGACAGTATTGAAAATATTGCCAAATTTCGCTATCCCATTTTCCCCATCTCTCTTATCTTAGAAGATAAGTTTGATTCCGCTAGCAAAGCCCGTAACATCAAAGCCAACACCCTTATTATCCTTGCAGAAAATGATAAAATAATTCCATTAGAAAACTCAAAGCGCTTAATAAACAGCTTTCCTCCTTCCCAGATTACAGTAGAAATAATTAAGGATACAGGGCATATTAACCTGTCCCATACAAAAAAATTCTATACACTACTAAAACAGTTTTTACACTAACTTCTACATAGAAGGGGCCTATTTCTTTCGTTAGCTCGGTTAATTTAACGACTAAAGTATAGCGTAGCACTGTTTATTTATGGTTTCATTCAATTACAAAAATTGAGCTTTGCAGAAGTAATTAATAATTGTTATAGCGTACAACGAAATTTATTCAAAGATGTTATGGCTTCATTTATGCCAAATATGAATCATTTAAACCCAGAATTTCAATCTGCCATCAATGAGTAACTTCTACGCCTACACTCTATAAACATTGTTAATCTGTTGAAATGCAATATTTTTCCAATACTTTATTATTCCTTTCATCCATTAAAAATCGAGTTATTTCAACACAATTTTTAATCTCACTCCAAAGCTCTATTTTCTTAGAATATTCTCCATAATCATCACTAGCCGAATATTTTTTTATCAAGTCATTTATCAGCAACATCAAACTCTTAAAATACTCAACGAGATCATCTTCTACCTCTTCTTTTTTCCAGATTTTAGACAAGTCAAATTTTCTTATTGCCTTTGCACCATCTGTATTTGTGTAAACAATTGATAGTGCATAAGGAATAGTTGCCGACCTCAATTGTCCCATTGAGTTTTTACCTTGCCCATATATTTTCTCTAACCTTCGGAACAAAATAATTTTTGAAATTAATGCTTCGTAAAAATCTCTATCAATTTCAATCGGGGATTGTGATTCACCCTCTGCAGCTATTTGTTCAATAAAATATCTAAAGATTTTTTCGCCGCCTTTTTTTACCATATAAGGCTTATCCCCCCACGCAGAGTAGTATTTTGCAAGCAACTCTTTGGTGAACCTTCGACTAGTCGGGAACTCATTTTTTATTCTATTAGCCTTGCTCCCTCCCATTCTAACCTTTGTATTGAACTCTCCTTTGGCCCTTTCAAAAAACCACTTCGATCCGCTTGGAGTTATAACACTCTCGCTTAATTGTTTGAGTTTCACTAATTGAGGGTTTCGAGCTCTCAAATCTACCTTAGAAACTCTAGATTGTGAATTTGAGTATTCACTTATTTTTGAAATAAGATCGTCTAAGCTCCCATTCTTAGCTTCTTTTACGACATTTATTTTAGCCATCACTTTAACTTTAGAAATATCTAACCCTTCTTTTTTTGAAAAATATATTGACGCTGTTGTTTGCCCACCATTTACTATTTGAAAGTCAGTCAAAGCTTCTAAAAACAGTTTTCTCTTATGTTGAAATATATTTGCATCCGTGGCTGTAATTGTTAATCCATTATTGTATGCAATAAACTTCTCAGGCTCTTTTCTAATAGTCTCTTTGATACCTTTATTCACCCCTCTAAACTGTAGAAAAGAACGAACATTTTTTTCTAACAGTCTGGAGCTGTAGCGTCGATACAAGTCTGATAAAATATCAGCCTTTAAGACACAAAGATATGACTCAAAATTACTATCCTCCGCTGCTTTTATTATTTCAATATTGTACCCAAAGCTTTTAGTGAAATTAATTGTAAGAGAGTCCCTATTACCTCTAGAAACAATTGCATTCAATAAAAAGTTAAGGTCTATTACTTGTCTTAACAGTAAAAATTCCTTACTCTTTTTTTCACCACTCTCGGAATAATTCACTTTCAAACGATCGTCATCAAAACGAATATTTCTTGGCTGTGGCGTTAAACCTTTATGGCTAACCGTAGCAGTTAATGAAATTAAGAATATTTCTATAACATCAAATTGCTGTATTCCAGCATCTGAATTTAATTTAGAAACCAAAGCCTTGATTGGGTCAGCATCTTGTACCTGTTCATACAACTTGCCACTTAAGGATAGTGAAATAAATTTGGATGCCCTTTTAAATTGGTTCTCATAGGTCTTTTTTTGTGAAATATTAAGTTCTTCACTTGATGTTGATTCATCAATTGTATTTTCATCAATGATGAAGAGCTGTAACCGCTCCCCAGACTCATTAACCATATAAGAGTTTAACTTTAAATTATTCGTATGGTCCTTAAAGTATGCTTCATTACAATCTTCTGAATCAATCAACTTAGCGTCTAGCATGTAGGGTAAAACCTCCATCAACACTAGCCCCTGTTGTATAAACCCATCATCGTCTTTTGAATCATCTAATATATCTTGTCGATATTTAAATAACTCATCTAATTGATGTTCCATTTACAACTGCTCACTTTCTAGCAAGTAATCATCAAGAACTGACAAATTAATATCATATTTCACATTACTTATTGGTTCCAGGAGATTATCTTTGATAAGTTTTGGAAAGCCGCTTTTTAAACAGTCATATATTGATTTATTGACCGGCCTGAACCTAAAGTTATCATAATCCTTAATATTCTTTAAAGTTAAACCTTTTTGATTTATAGCTCTAAGTAAGATTGATGTATCACCAAGGAAATTAATTATAAGCAGCCTAATCTCATGAACAAGATCACCAACCGAAACACCGTCAATTAAGTCTTCCTCTACTGATAATACTAATAGCTCCAAGCTCTTCCCAATAGAGTTATCAAGTTGCTGCTCACTAGATATTCGTACGCTTATTTTTGTTAAGCCCTTAGTTTTCACTTCTATTTCTTTATTATCTAGTACAAAATCATGACCCTGGTCATATGGTCCAGTCCAAGAATTAAGTACACCGTTAACATTAGCAGAAGTACTCTTTTGAACAAAAGACTTTAAAACAAACAGTTCACCAAATAATCCTTTGATAGTATCTTTATTTAACCTATCTAATGTCTCATCATGGAAAAACTCACTCCATTTATGAAATGTTTGTATAAAAAGCATAGAGCATTCTGAAGCATCAGGAATATTCTTAACTCTTTGGTATAAAGAAACCACTAAATCATTAAATAAATCGTTATAAGTATCATCTGTTAGCTGTAGAACAATACAGTTTGGCTCTAAAAAGTGTAGTAGTGTTAAATTTTGTCTAGTAATTGTCTGAAAATCAGCAGAACACTTCTTAGGTAACTCCAATGATAAACAGCGTTCTAATGAGGAATTGATTCCAATATTTAGCTCGGGGATACAGACCGAATCAATCCGCTTAAAAATGTACTCAGATTCCCCAGTATGCTTTAGTGTATCCCAGCCAGCTTCCAATTCAATACTTTCCATTACATCTCCAAATCATCTTGGTAGTCATCATACTGATCATCATCAGGTCCACTTGTCTCAGGCTCTTCATGAAACTTACTTTGTAAATAAGTCCCACCGATGTCATCACCAACAGCAGGTATACCTATCGCATATCCAATCAAAGGGACCTCATCTGTGTTGATACTTTCTTTTAATCCTTTTAATTCTGTTATTTGATGTCCGCCACTCTCAAATACTAATGCTAAATCCATCAGATAAATAACAAGCACACCTTCTTTAGATGTCATTTTCTGTCTATATACTTTCTCAGGTACATTCAATTTGTTATATTTATCTAAGATCTTATCCTCAGTTAGTTCTGGGTTATTATCTTTGTACTCCTTAATCCACTGTTCTATGAAATCCTTAGTTGCTTGTTTTATAACAGCATCCGTAAGTCTAATTTGTAAATCTTTTCCACCAGTCAGGATATTTGCACTTGCTCCGCCAGCAGCAAAAATATGATTATTGATTAGGTTATCTCTACAACGAGACTTTTCACTAGGACCGTCTCTCTTCGTTCTATCAATACTTAGATTGAAACCGAGTCCATTCAGGTTTAGCGTCCTAGCTCTACCTGTTGTTTTAATTACTATTGACCAATCAGTTAGCTTATTATGCTCATTACACAATAAAATAAACCTTTTTATTTCATCAAAACCTTTATTCTCTTCAAACGTGTTGGGTAAATCAAGAAATGAAAATAGGTCTTCAATATTTTCAGGTCGGAATTCTAAGTATTCAGTTTTATCCTTGGCATTCTTTATTTCTTTAAAATCATTGCT
>WTAG01000623.1 GCA_013139755.1 Methylomarinum sp.
AGAAAAACAGATGAATAACCGTGTTTTTTCAGAGAATATTGCTCCTTTAAAGAGCAATAAATTTAAAAAAATTGACTATTGGTTCAACGGGGGATATATACCTCTTTGTGCAAAGGTCTCAAATCAATTGGCTATAAAGTTTTGGTCTAATTAGAGATTGACGCTATATCAATAAACAATAACTTACGAAGACGGTTTTTTAAAAATTTCACCTATGAAATTTATGCAAGCGTTATAAGTTGTTGTTTTTAAATTAGCTGAATTTTTAGAAAACATGGCCGATATTTAACATTACTTACGATAATTTAATAAGTTAATGCGTGACTGGTAGTGGTATTAAGTCTGACCCTTTTGATTTAGGAACTGATGATAAATGGCTTCAAGCAAATGGAAAAACGATTTGAGCAAGTAGATAAGCGTTTTGAACAGATTGATAAACACTTTGAACAACAACATCAAGAAATAATAGGAATACATCAAGAGATTAAACAGCTAATGCGTTGGAGTTTTGGAACATTACTGGCTGTAGGTAGTTTGGTTGTTACTATTTTAAAATTAACCGCTTGAAAATATTAAAGGCATTAAACAACATGGAAAAAGTACCACAACAGATACCCACCTATGCACCAATGTACCAACAAGAAGATGAAATAGACTTGTTTGAGTTATGGGGAATTTTATGGCAACAGAAAGTATTAATTATCGTTGTAACGTTTATTACCGTTATGATGGCTGTTGCTTATTTAATGATTACACAACCCGTATATAAAGCAGAAACATTTTTTTTACCGCCATTACAACAGGATGTTCAATCATTAAATTTGCAAGGAGTGAAGAAAAATACAGTGGCATCAGTCTATGAACAATTTTTGAACAATGTCCAGTCCAGACAGTTAAGGCAACAGTTTTATGATAAGCATAATTTACTTGCCTGGTATAGCAAAGATAGAGAAATTGAAGAGATTAAACAGGCTACAGTATTTGAGAAAGAATTTTATGATAAGTTAAAAATAAAGCTTCCTAAAAAAGGTGATAAGACATTCGTAAGTTTTTCATTTGAGTTAAATGATCCTGCTAAAGCTGCTGAATGGTTAAATAAATATGTTGACCTTGTGATTTTTAAAACTAAACAACAGCTTGTTCAAGGGTTATATGCAGAGCTTAAGATCAAAAAAATAAACATCTCAGATAAAATAGCATCAATGAGAAAAGTAGCTGAAAATCGTAGGCTAGATAGAGTGGTGCAATTACAAGAGTCTTTGGAAATAGCAAAGGCAGCCGGGGTCCATGATTCACAAATTAATCAGGCGGCTAATGAGTTAAATATGGAGTATATGAGAGGGACAAAAGTTCTTGAGCGTGAAATTCAGTTATTAAACTCACGAAAATTAGACGATCCATTTATTTTGGGGATAAATGATTTGAAGCAGGAATATGCCTATTTAGAGAGCGCCAAGGTAAATATAGAAACAATTTATCCTGTAAGAATAGACCAGGTAGCGGTTGAGCCAGAAAAGCCCATTAAACCAAAAAAGATACTGGTCATAGCGATTGCAATTGTATTGGGTGGAATGATCGGTATTTTTAGTGCTTTTATTAGGCATGCTATTAAGAAGAGAAGAAAAGAGATAGACGCTGTTTAAAATTAGGGCATTCTTAGCTGCTGAACTAAGCAATAAGCAAAAGGTGTAGTTTATTTCTCACTGGAATATTACAGAATCTGGTTTCTTTCTGCATTCAGAAAAGACTAGGCTATATATTAATGTCATTAATATAAACTCAGTGAATAATTTTGAAACATCGTATAGGAGTGGGGCGTCTACCCTTGGTACGAGTTTTTATTCCTATATGCATATAGCTGTACTCAAGACTTATACAAATACATTTTGATAAATGCAATGGGAATAGCCTACTGTTTTACTGTTACCTGAAATGAACTGATCATATAGAATATAAAATAGAAGTAGAAAAATATATCTACAAGAAAGTAATGAATAAATTGTAAATAGTCGGCCCTGAAAAACACCTTATCTAATTGAAATATTAGGCGCGCCACCGCGTATAGGGGTAGAAAAGAGAGACAATAATCACATTTCTTGATAATTGTTATGATTTTAAGCAGGTTGTTAAAGGAATATATTGTAATTATAAATAAAGCGACTAAATTGACTAACGAATAGGTTAGGTTTTTTTGGTTGACTGCATAACGGCCTATTCATTTTATTAATTACTTTATGGTGATAAAAAATGAAAATATTTATAATTCTATTGGCACTATTTTCAATCAATGCCTATGCAAAACCAGTTAATGTAAATACTGCAGATGCAAAAAACCTAGCTGAATCATTAAATGGTATTGGGCAAAAAAAGGCCGAGGATATTGTGCTTTACCGTACTAAAAATGGCGCATATAAAACGCTCAATGATTTAACCAATGTAAATGGTATTGGTCAAAAAACGATAGATAAAAACGCGACTGATATTATTTTTTCCGATGTTCAGTCAAGTAAAAAACCTAAGAAAGAGAAAAAAGAAAAGAAATCTAAATAGTAATATTTAAGGTTTTTCAGTAAAGCATTAAGGCACTGGTTTCAGCCAGTGCTTTTTTATATGGTATCCTATATAAATGAAAGCTAATAGGGTGAGTCGTACGATTGGTTTTATTGCGCAGTAAAGAAATAACAGAAAATAAAATGGCACTCGCACAAGAAGATATAGAGCAAATCCAAATTTTGATTAAAAGAACGATTGAAGAAACGCCCGCAGTCGTTAATGCTAATGTACGCTATGAATTAGAGTTACGAGAAAGAACTACGCGTGTAGAAGAGGAGCTAAAGCATCAGCGAGAATTGATGCTAGCAGGCTTTGCTCAAATGGAAAAACGCTTTGAACAAATAGACAAACGATTTGAACAAGTCGATAAGCGTTTTGAGCAAATGCATATAGATTTAACAAAACGCTTTGAACAAATAGATAAGCAATTTGAGAAACAAGGACAGGCTATTATGGATATCCATCAAGAAATAAAATTGCAAATGCGCTGGAGTTTTGGCGTATTAATAGGGATAGGTGGACTGGTTATTGGAGTATTGAAGCTAACCTCTTAATTTCATAATAGATTATTAAGGTAGAAGCAATGAATCAACAGCTCACTCAATCACAAGCTATAAAGCAAATAATAAAATTAGCAAAAAACAATTTCGAGATTGAAGTTTTATGGTTATACGGTTCAAGAGCACGAGATAATGCCAATATTAATAGTGATTATGATTTAGCTGTAGCTTTTAAATCTTATATTGAAGATCCTATTGAACGTAGACTATGACCTGAATTACTGTCATTAGAATGGAATAAGCAGCTTGGTGTAGCCGTATCAATTGTCGATATTAATCAAGCGTTATTACCTTTGGCTTATACGGTTGTGCAAGATAACACCATACTTTTCAGCCAAAACGATTTTCGCAGAATGACTGAAGAACAAAAAATCATGTCCAAATGGGAGATAGATCATTGTTACCACAGGAAGCACTATGCTTAATACTTATGTTGAAGCCATTCAACAACATGTAAATGAAAGTGTAGAAGATTTAGACTCTATTTACCTTATATTACAAGAGAGGTCATGGACCAGAGTTGAGCGAAAAGGCGCGGAAAGGTTACTGCAAACCTTAGTTGAAGCATGTATCGGTATTTCAAAGCATTGGTTAAAGCAACAAAATAAAATTTTACCCATTGATGCCTATTCAGTATTTGAAAAATTAATGGATTTACAATTGATATCAACGGATGATGCACTAGAGTGGCAAAGAATAATAGGCATGAGAAATGCAATTGTGCATGACTATTTGAACCTAGACGAAAAAGTAATAAAAGCGATTATAGTCAACAAAATGTATCTTAAATTACAAACTTTTGCTTTAAATATAAGTGAAAAATTAAAAACCAATCAAGTTTGATTTTATGAAAGGTATAATCACCATCATCTTTAAATTTCAATCCCACATATTAAATGGATTTTGATCAATTAAAACTGGAAATTATCCAATTAGCCCAAGACGAAGAAAATATAGAACTGTTATGGTTATACGGTTCTTATGCAAAGGGTACAGCACATAAAAATAGTGATATAGATTTAGCGGTTATTTTTAAATCATGGGAGCAAGATGTGATTAAACGTCGATTACGCTCTGAATTATTAGCAATAGAATGGCAACAACAATTAAATTTAAAAGATGGAGAGTTAAGTATATTAGATATGGGTATTGCCCCAATTCCTCTTGCAATGTCAGTCCTTAAAAGTGGATGTTTACTACTAAGTAAAAATCGATCCCGTCAGTTTCAAGAACAGCAACGCATCATGTCAAAATGGGAAATAGATTACCTATATCATTACCAACATAAGAAGGCTATTTATGGATAATACCTACTTATTCTCAATGCAAGAACACCTTGTCGAATTAAAAAGTGAATTACAAGGCTTAAC
>WTAG01000596.1 GCA_013139755.1 Methylomarinum sp.
ATCTGGACAAAACCATGCAAATTAGGCAAAATTACCTACTTAGATACTTCTGACATAAAATTTTAATGGCAACAATTACCGTTCTTAATGGCCCGAACTTAAATTTACTCGGTGTTCGAGAGCCCGGACACTATGGTAATAAGACGCTGAAAGATATTGAAAATGCAGTCTGTTCAAAAGCTGAGAGTCTAGGTCATCAACTGGATTTTTATCAATCCAATGCTGAGCATGAAATTATTGATCTCATTCATAATGCTTTTCATAACAATGTTGACTTCATTATCATTAATCCAGCCGCATTTACCCATACCAGTGTTGCCATTCGCGATGCCTTGCTTGCGACTAAAATACCTTTTATAGAAGTACACTTATCAAATGTTCATGCCCGTGAAAGCTTTAGAGCTCACTCTTATTTTTCAGATATTGCCATAGGCGTTATTTGTGGACTAGGTTCGACGGGGTATGAATTGGCATTACAAGCCGCCCACCAGATATTAGCAGAGAGAAAGTAAACGATGGATATTAGAAAAATAAAAAAATTAATCGAAATTATTGAAGAATCAGACATTGCTGAAATTGAAATCAGCGAAGGCGAAGAGTCTGTGCGCATTAGCCGCTACTCTTCCAGTACACCTGCTGCCATTGCACCTGCACCTGTAACAACTATTGCAGCAGCTCCAATAGTCACTGCAGCTGCCGAACCTGCAGTAGAAATACCTAGCGGTCATATCGTTAAATCGCCAATGGTTGGAACCTTTTATGGCGCAGCATCACCAGAAGCACCCGCATTTGTTAAAGTGGGACAAAAGGTCTCTGAAGGTGAAACGCTTTGCATTATTGAAGCGATGAAAATCCTTAACCAAATCGAATCAGACAAAAGCGGCACCATCAAACAAATCTTGGTGGACAATGCACAACCTGTCGAATATGACCAACCTCTATTCATCATTGAATAACCCAGCTTAGGTATACATATGTTCGATAAAATTGTAATCGCCAATCGCGGCGAAATTGCCTTGCGCATTCTTCGTGCATGTCGTGAATTAGGTATAAAAACTGTTGCTGTTCATTCTGATGCTGACCGTGACTTAAAACATGTCCGTCTGGCTGATGAGGCTGTCTGTATTGGTCCTGCTGCTTCAGCTGATAGCTATCTGAATATTCCAGCTATTATCAGCGCCGCTGAAGTCACCGATGCTGAAGCTATCCACCCGGGCTATGGCTTTTTATCAGAAAATGCAGATTTTTCTGAAAAAGTTCATTTAAGTGGCTTCACATTCATTGGCCCAAAAGCTGAAACCATTCGCATGATGGGAGATAAAATTTCTGCTAAAAAGTCAATGGTGGCAGCAGGAATCCCTTGTGTTCCCGGTGATGGAAAGCCTTTAACCGATGACAGCAATGCCAACATGAAAATGGCACATGACATTGGCTACCCTATTATTGTTAAAGCTGCTGGTGGCGGCGGTGGTCGTGGAATGCGCGTTGTGCATACTGAAGCTGCATTATTAAATGCGATTTCATTAACCAAAGCAGAAGCTGGTGCCGCATTTGGTAACGACACTCTATATATGGAGAAATTCTTAGAAGACCCTCGTCATATTGAATTTCAAGTATTAGCAGATTCTCACGGTAATGCAATTCACTTAGGCGAACGTGACTGTTCTATGCAACGTCGCCATCAAAAAGTGGTTGAAGAAGCACCTGCTCCTGGCATTACCGACGAAGAACGTGAAAGAATGGGCGCACTTTGTACTAAAGCCTGTAAAGACATTGGTTATTTAGGTGCCGGTACTTTCGAATTTTTATATGAAAATGGCGAATTCTTTTTTATCGAAATGAACACGCGCGTTCAGGTTGAACATCCTGTCACAGAAATGATTACCGGCTTTGACATTGTTAAAGAACAATTGCGGATTGCTGCGGGTGAACCGCTATCAAAAACCCAAGAGGAAATCACCTTCACAGGTCATGCGATTGAATGTCGTTTAAATGCTGAAGATGCTAAAACATTTATGCCTTGCCCTGGCACCATAGACCAATTCCATATGCCTGGAGGTCCTGGTATTCGTTGTGAAACACATATTTACAATGGCTATACCGTTCCACCTCATTATGACTCTATGATCGGCAAATTAATTGCTCATGGTGAAGATAGAGCAAGTTCTATTGCACGCATGCAAACCGCATTAAGTGAAATGGTCATTGATGGTATTAGAACCAACATTCAGCTACAAATTGATATTATGTCAGACAATGCTTTTAAAACTGGCGGACAAAACATCCATTATTTGGAAAAGAAATTAGGACTTTCATAAAAGCCTGTTAAAAAACACCCTGCATCCGAAGCAACTAAAAGATTAAGTTAATTCGGATGCAAGGTGTCAAAATATACGCATTACACAGAAAGTGAGGCTTTAGCCTCGCCTGATTAGGGCTTAGTCAAAATCTCACTTCCTACAATCAGCTCCACACCTCTCCCTAACTCCGTAAATATCATAATGACTTGGCATCAAATTTCTATTATTACTGACAAAAACACCGCGCCTGAAATTTCAGATTTTTTTAGTGAATTAGGCGCCGTTTCTGTCACTTATATGGATGCTGAAGACCGTCCTGTTTATGAGCCGGCACCAGGCGAGACAAAAATATGGCGATCAACCAAGGTCATAGCCTTATTTGAAATGGATGCCGAGCCTGAACTGGTAAAAACTTTTTTATTTAACAAATTCAGCGAGTCGACTATAGAAAACTGGTTCCATGAAGTATTACAGGATCAGACCTGGGAGCGTACCTGGATGGAACATTACCATCCAATGAAGTTTGGAGAAACTCTCTGGGTATGCCCTACCGGACAAGAAAAACAGGAAGACGGTTGCGTATGCATGACCCTAGACCCAGGCCTAGCCTTTGGCACAGGCACCCACCCAACTACTGCATTATGTTTGGAGTGGTTAGCAACTCATGATGTGACAAATAAAATTGTAATCGACTATGGTTGTGGCTCAGGTATTTTGGCTGTTGCCGCCCTGTTGCTAGGTGCCAAAGAAGTTCATGCCGTTGATAATGATCTACAAGCCATTACTGCGACACTGGCTAATGCTGAGAAAAACAACGTACAAGATAAAATAAAATGCTATCTACCTGAACAATTTGCCAACTTTCAAGCAGATATTGTACTCGCTAATATTTTGGCCAAACCACTGTGTGAACTTTCGGAAAATATATCTGCTTTAATAAAGCCCTCGGGTAAGTTAGTTCTATCAGGTATTTTAAACGAACAATCAGACATGGTTACAGCCGCTTATAATCAACAAGACATTCAAATTCAATCACCTATCAGCCAAGAAGACTGGTGCAGATTAGATGGCATAAAATAATAATCCCACAATGTATACGCAATGTCCGGAATGTAAAAAATACCTCCCCCTGACAGCTGACTTACTTCGTGACTCACAAGGTATGGTTTGCTGTGAAGCCTGCGCAGCTATGTATGATGCACTAGAGCTGTTAAATGAAGGGGATATTCCAGAACAAAAAAAAATCAGTGATATTGCCCCACCACCAGAACAAAGCCTAACCCTCGAAACAGAATCAAAACAACAACCCACGCTTTACAAAATAGGTATAGGGTTCTGTTTAGTCTGCCTTGTTTTTCAGGTTTATTATTTTGAAGGTTACAACCTAACACAAAATCCTACATTTAGACCCTGGTTAGAAAAAACCTGTCAGTCAATCAATTGCCGACTCCCCACATACAAGAATTTAGATGAAATTTCAATTCTTGACGGTTCTTTTGAAGCGATCGATGATAACTCATACCTTTTTAAAGCCGCTTTCATTAATCAATCAGCATTTACCCAAGCACTACCTTCGATTAAGCTGACATTACAAGATTTTACTGGACAAACTTTTGCCAAACGAATTTTTCATCCCCGTGATTATTCTAAAAACACCAGCACATTAATCCAACCCGATATTTCAACAGAAGTCATAATGTCTATTGCAGCACCATCAGGCAACATTGGTGGCTACCACTTTCAATTAAAATAACCCTTACTTTATGGCACACCCAGAACTATATTTAAAAAAGAACGAAGATAAACGCTTACGCAAAGGCCATTTATGGGTTTTCAGTAATGAAATTGATACTAAACGCACGCCATTAGACAGTTTCTCTGCTGGCGATATTGCAGTGATTAAAGACAGCTCAGGGCAAGTCATGGGCAGTGCTTATATCAACCCCAACACCTTGATTTGCGCCCGTATCATTTCCAGAAAACACAATATGAAAATGGGCGGTAATTTCTTTAAATACCGTATTAACCATGCATTAAAAGTAAGAGAGCAACTATTTGATAAACCATTCTATCGCTTAATATTTGGTGAAAGTGATGGTTTACCTGGGCTGGTTATTGATCGATTTGGCTCGGTATTGTCTGTACAAATCACCACAGCTGGCATTGAAAAACAAAAAGAGATATTAGTTACTACATTGGTAGAAATTTTTTCACCCGAAGCCATTATTCTAAAAAATGATAATAGCCAACGCCAACTAGAAAACTTATCTCAGGAGAGTGAAGTGATTTATGGCTCACTCCCTGAAAAGCTAATTATTGAAGAAAACGGCGCACAATTTCAGCTAAATGTCGTTGATGGCCAAAAAACAGGTTGGTTTTATGACCACCGTGATAGCCGCGCAAGATTAGCTAAACTGGCTAAAAACCGTAAAGTATTAGATTTATTTTCTTATTCAGGCGCATGGGGTATTCCGGCGGCTATGGCAGGTGCTGAAGAAGTCACCTGTGTGGATAGCTCAGAATCTGCATTAACAATGGCTAAAAATAGTGCTGAACTTAATAAGGTTCAAGATAAAATGCATTTTGTTCGCAGTGATGTGTTTGAATATCTTAAACAAGCCAGAGAAAACAGTGAACGCTTTGACATTATTATTTTAGATCCACCGGCACTGATTAAACGTAAAAAAGACTTTAAAGCCGGTTACGAAGCCTACCGCCGATTAAATCAACTTGCCCTGCAAGTATTACATAAAGATGGCATTTTGGTTTCTGCATCCTGCTCACATCATTTAAGTAAAGCTAACTTACATGAAATATTACGCTCCTCTGCACGCCATATAGATCGTCACTTGGTGTTTTTTGCAACCGGTAGCCAAGGACCTGATCACCCAATCCACCCATCAATACCTGAAACAGAATATTTAAAAACTTATTTCTGCTCAGTATCTAGCAGTTTATAATAATGCGATGAACACAAATGAACCTTGCGCTCTTTGCAGTCAACCTGTCGAGTTAAAAGCATTTAATCTCAACACCAAAGAAGGTGAACAACACTTCTGCTGCGAAGGCTGTTTAAGTATTTACCAATTACTTAACCAAGATAAATTATTACCCACAACAAACGAGAATAAGAATGAAAGCTTGTGAAGAATGCGCCGCCGATAGAGTTCAAATTGGCAGGAACTATAAAAAAATGTCCGTATTGTCACGAACAATTGGATTAATCTTGATTTATTTACCGATACTGACATTTCCATTTGTACTAATCAGTGGTTATTTAACGTATTACAGCCTAATCCTTTGCGGCGCTGAAAATGTTAAAAAATGGGGGGACTATATTCCTGACAGAGCCAGTCATCGCTATTCATTAAAAGAACAAATTACTATGGGTGGCTCGTTCAAACTCAGCTTTGCGCAATCTAAACTGTACTGGATACTTAATTGTACTGTTTACTGCCCATACAGCGTCGCACTATTTGAATGGCATGCTTACTTGGTTAAAGTGGTTGAAAACTGGTGGTGTCCGTTCACTCATGCTAATAAAGAGAATTATAAAAACGGCTCAATTGATCAATCTTTCTGGCACATTTATCCAGAAGACATTGGCAAGTTAAATAAAGAAGACAAAGAAAACCCTATCTTTACTGATGAAGCAGATAAAGATTTAAAGGGATAAGAGCAGACTAAAGGCTCAAGACGAAAGACTAAAAGAGCAAGATCAGACGTTCAAAAGCGGAAAGCTCTTTCTTTCGTCTTTCGTCTTTCGTCTTTCGTCTTTCGTCTTTCGTCTTTCGTCTTTCGTCTTTCGTCTTTCGTCTTTCGTCTTTCGTCTTTCGTCTTTCTTCTTTCCTCTTTCGTCTTTC
>WTAG01000132.1 GCA_013139755.1 Methylomarinum sp.
ATACCGCAGGTATTTTAAACAAAGAAGGTGAGTTACTGACAGGTTTATCTATTTCAGATACTGATAATTTAATTGCAGATGGCACTATTGCCGGCGGCATGATTCCTAAAACCCAGTGTGCAACAGATGCATTAAAAGGCGGGGTGTCGAGTGTACATATTATTGATGGCAGAGTGGATCACGCGGTATTGCTGGAATTATTCACCGACCAAGGTGTCGGTACATTACTAGTCAATTAATAAACAATCGAAGATAGGATGGGCAAGGGATAAAGCCCCTTTACCCATCCTACACATTCATCAATGCCAAGCGAACTGAAGTCCGCTCTACACTTTGTAAGATTACTTAGTCTTTATCGATGATCACTTTATCATCAATAACCAACTTAGAAACACCACCGCGAACCACGCTTAAAGTACAAACTGCTTTCTTAAAGTTATCGCCTTTCTCACCTGTCCACTCAAGTGTCAAATAGGTTGCTTTATCAGTTGTTTGATTAGTCACTAATGAAGTGATTGCCGAGCCTGTATGTTCCTTGATCAATCGAGGACATTTTTTATGGGCCATACCCTGCATGCTTGCAACCGCTCTAACCATTGCAGCGGCTTCTTTATCTTCAGCAGACTGCTCTTTATTTGAGCCTACCATAATAAAGCCTATAACAAATACACCTACTACAGCAATCATCATCTTTTGTGCATTACTTATTTCCATTTCACTCTCCCGTTAATTATTTTTCTTCTACGTCTTTAAATAACATTAAAAACAATCATACTACTTATTGATTCTATCCCTAAACAGACCCTACAGCAATTAAAACTCAACCCCCTGCTCGGCTTTAATTCCTTGAGCATAGGCATGCTTCACTTTATTCATTTCTGTCACCGTATTAGCCACCTCAATAACCTCTGCCGCCGCATTACGTCCGGTTAACACTAAATGCATCCAGGGTGGCTTTTCATTAGTAATAAAATCAGCAATCTCTTGCCCCGAAATCCAATTGTAGCCACAGCAATAATTTATCTCATCCAGCAATACAAAATCATACTGTTGTGACAAAATCTTTTGCTTACTAAACTCCCAAATCTCCCGACTGGTTTTAATATCCTGTTCCGGATTTTTGGTATCCCAGGTAAAGCCATCACCCAGTACATGCCACTCAATATTATCAAAGCGTTCTGCCGCCTTTTGCTCCCCAGTTTGCCACTTGCCTTTAATGTATTGAATAACACACACTTTCATCCCCCAACCAGCCGCTCTAAACACCATTCCTATGGCACTGGATGACTTGCCTTTTCCCTCACCGGTATTTACCAGAACAATACCTTGACGACGATCTCTTGATTTCATTAATGTCACATTTATTAACCTAAAAAGCCATTCTACCGTAGCGCCATCCTTCTGCTACAATGCATTTTTTTACACCGCCAAATAGACAACAAAATGGACGTTATCCAGCATATATCCAAAGAATTAGCCGTTAACATTAAACAAGTAGAAGCCGCAGTCACTTTATTAGATGAAGGTGCGACCGTCCCATTTATTTCCCGGTATAGAAAAGAAGTAACTGGCGGACTAGATGACCAGCAACTTCGAATACTGGATGAGCGCCTAAGTTATCTACGTGAACTTAATAGTCGCAGAGAAACTATTCTGGAAAGTATAGCATCCCAGGGAAAACTAACGCCCGCGTTAGAAAAAGCCATAAAACAAGCCGATACCAAAACCTTATTAGAAGATTTATACCTGCCTTACAAACCCAAACGCAGAACCAAGGCACAAATTGCCAAAGAAGCCGGACTAGAACCTTTAGCCGATGCTATTATTCAAAATCGCAATCTCATTCCAGAAAATGTGGCAACAGACTATCTTAATCCTGAGCAAAATATCAATGATGCAACCGCCGCTTTAGACGGTGCCAAACAAATCATCATGGAACGCATCTCCGAAGATGCAGAACTACTCACCGAACTGCGTGAACGCATCTGGAACAAAGGTGTCATGCATTCGGTTGTGGCAAAAGGCAAAGAAGTGGAAGCAGAAAAATTTAAAGACTACTTTGACTATCAAGAAGCCATCAACAAAATTCCCTCGCATCGCGCACTGGCATTATTTAGAGGTCGTAACGAAGACTTATTAAACCTTACCCTAAAGCCTGCCAACGACGACAAAGAAGAACACCAACGCTGTGCCCAACGCGTTGCGCACCACATAAAAGTCACAGACACCTCATTACCAGCTGATGCCTGGCTAGCAGAAACCGCAAGAATGGCATGGAAAGTAAAACTATTCACCCGTATTGATCTCGATTTAAAATTACGTTTACGTGCAGCGGCAGAAATTGAAGCCATTAAAGTCTTTGCCAGTAATTTACGAGACTTATTGCTCGCAGCACCTGCCGGCCCTAAAGCGACTTTAGGACTAGACCCAGGCATTCGAACCGGTGTAAAAGCGGCTGTTGTCGACCCTACAGGCAAACTATTAGCTTTCGATACCATTTATCCACATGCGCCTAAAAACCAATGGGATGCATCCATCAACACCTTAGCTAAACTGATTAAACAGCATAACGTAGATTTAGTTAGTATCGGTAATGGCACTGGATCAAGAGAAACAGACCAACTGGTTGCTGATTTAATGAAGCAACATAAAGACCTAAAATTTAATAAGATCATCGTATCAGAAGCCGGCGCATCAGTTTATTCCGCCTCAGAGCTGGCCGCCAAAGAATTTCCTGATTTAGATGTCACCATTCGTGGTGCTGTCTCCATCGCCAGACGATTACAAGACCCCTTAGCCGAACTGGTTAAAATTGATCCTAAATCTATCGGCGTAGGTCAATATCAGCATGATGTTAACCAAGTACAGCTGGCACGTAGTTTAGATACTGTAATTGAAGACTGTGTAAATGCCGTCGGTGTTGATGTTAATACTGCATCAGCCTCATTACTCAAACAAGTCTCTGGTTTATCCACCAGCGTCAGTGAAAATATCGTTAATTTCCGTGATGAAAACGGCCCATTTAAAAACCGCAAACAACTTAAAAAAGTACCTCGCTTAGGCGATAAAGCCTACGAGCAAGCGGCTGGTTTTTTACGAATCATGTCTGGAGACAATCCGCTGGATGCATCTGCCGTACACCCCGAAACCTACCCTGTGGTTAATGCCATTATCGACGATACCGGAAAAACTATTACCGAACTAATTGGTCAAAGTCAGTTCTTACGCAGTTTAAAAGCGGCCAATTACACCGATGAAACCTTTGGCTTGCCTACCGTCACCGACATACTTCAAGAACTGGAAAAACCGGGTAGAGACCCCCGACCCGAGTTTAAAAGTGCGCAATTTAAAGAAGGCATTGAAAAAATATCTGACCTGGAACCCGGCATGATGCTGGAAGGTGTGGTCACTAATGTCGCTAACTTTGGTGCATTTGTGGATATAGGTGTCCATCAAGATGGCTTAGTACACATATCCCATTTAGCCGACGTATTTGTCAAAGACCCCCGAGATGTAGTTAAAACAGGCGAAATGGTTAAAGTTAAAGTATTGGAAGTTGATGTTGCTCGTAAACGCATTGCCTTATCAATGAAAAGAAATAGCGATGACTCAAGCGCCAGACCCGTGGCAAAAAAACCACCCTCAGGGCAACAAGCTATTAAGAAAAAGCAAAGCCAAAAACAACAGTCAGCAACACAAGGCACCATGGCAAATGCCTTTGCTCAGGCACTGAAAAAATAAAAGAAAATAGCTCTGCTATACTCAAACAATAATCAAATTAACTCACAGGATATGTTATGAAAAAACGTGTACTTCCACTGCTACTTGCAAGCCTACTAATGGCAATTTCATCCATCAGCCTTGCCGGTGAACAACAAAGCTACGGCTCGCAAGTAGGACATAAAGCACTGAATGGCTTTACCAATATGACAACCTCCATTTTGGAAATCCCTAAAAACATCATCAATACCACTAATGACAGTAATGTCGCTTATGGTTTTGTTGGCGGTTTAGCAAAAGGCATCTTAAACACCGTAGGCAGAATGATGGCAGGCTTGACAGACTTTGTTACCGCCCCAATCCCCACAAAGCCCATCGTGCAACCCGTTTATATTTGGGATGACTATGATGTAGACAGCACTTACGGTGAAGTATTTCGTTTGCAAGATTAATTAAAGTCAAAACTAGAATGCCACAAATAGATTTGTTCTGTTTGTGGCTGGGTTTTGTTTCATCATCGGCTGGTATTCAGCTATCAGCATCATATTTCAATCATGTTATTTCGTAGACTATTATCTTTATTGTAAAGATATACAGGTCTGGATGATAACTTGTTAGTCGCTTCGTGCTAGGGCAAGCAGCAGAGGAAATAAATTCGTATATGAAAGAGCAAAAGTTAATCACTGTGACATAGAGTTTGACTAGCCATAAGCTGGTTTTGACGTGGAAAATAAACCTGCTGAAAAGAAGGTTCTGACAGCAAAATCAAACTCAGATTACTATTAAAATGTATCATGTGAAATTAAGTACAGGTGTCAAAATCTGATGCAGAAAATAAAAATTATGGTTTTTTAAGGTTGCACGGAAATCAGAAAAAAGAGCTGAAAAATCAAAAGACGAGTTATTTACAAAGTTAGGTACGGAAAAGAAAGCGCTGATCACTACCAAGGAATTTGGGAAAGAGCAGTGCAAAAAAATTGTTAGTTTTTACACTTATTCCAGACATGTTAGTTTGGGTGAGTTAACAAGTGAATTAATATTAGGTGTAGACGAAATGGATCCCATATGGAAGACAGCAATCAAAGTAACAGGAATTGTCGGCGTTGTTGGTCTGCTCTTCAGTATTCTAATTAAACAATTATTCCAGAAAGAGATTGTTACTCTTTTGGGCAGTGACCGGATGTTCTATATTATTATTTTTCTTATTTGTATTTTTGGCATCGCATTTATTACTGCAATTTTTAAAAAAAATAACTCTAAAATCAGCTCACCTAAAGTGATTTATAAGGATCACTCTAGACATAATGGAAATAATAGGTTCTAGAAATGTCTAAAGAGCTTACTTATAAAGATAGTGCTGGTCACAATGGACATAATTATCTAGGTGACATATATGAAGCTGAAAATTCAGCTCTAGAAAAAGTAATTCAACAAATAGTTGCTGCGTCTAAAGAGAGCCAAGAGCTAGTAGATATTATTGAAGACCTGACAGAATATATTACTTCCCATCCATATAGAGAAATTATTGGACTAGAGAAGAAATTAGAAAATGGTGACCGAATGGATTTGCTCGGCAACGCTATTCTTTTTAAAAACAAATTTTCAAGAAGAGTTGCTAAGGCACAAATGTCTTTAACAGAGCAAAGAGTCTATGTACAGATTCTTTCACATATACATGTCAGTTTTAATCAGTTTGTTCGACCAAAGATCCTTGAAAATTCTCCAGCATCAGAAATTGACAGCCTAGTATTCAATCATATTATTGAGCCTGCTCATAAAGCAATTATTGATTTTGACAACGCTATAACCAAGGAATTTATACTGGGGATGTTATATTTTCTAACTGGCAAATGCCATCTTGTCTGGGATGAAACATGTTAATTTATCACCCAATCCATGATGTAAACCACTGTGTCTATCGAATTCTTTTAGTCCTTGAAAACTCACAGCATAGTCATATTGATTTAGACCTATTTAGACTTATAGATTTTTATCTTTTATTTCCCCATCTAATCAAGGAAATTAAACCATTCCCTTCAGAGCTGGTTAGTTTTAAAAAAGTCATAAAATATATACCCGAACCCTACGAGCTTATTGGTAATGTGAAGCGTACTATGTATGAACTTGAAGCTATTCAAACTACAGCAATACAAAATTTGATGGCTAAGAATATAATTGAAATTGATTCTTATCAAAATAAGAGTTTAAAGCGTACCGAAGAATTATTACCTGAATCTATATATGAAAAAATCATGAACAATGGTGTTGTCAAGGAAGAATGGTTTCGAATGCTAATTAATGAATTTCCCACAGTAACCTTTTTGGGAAAAAAGGGGCTTAAAGCAAGAAGCGGACTGATGGAGTTTAGATATGATGTGGAAATTATATGAGTAAATCAACATTGAGATTAAGCAGGTTGGTTATTTTGCGGGGGGCAAACCATATCTATGACCAACCTTTCCACAAAGGCGTTAATATAATAAGAGGCTGGAATTCTACAGGGAAAACCACAATCATCGATTTTTTGGTTTACGCCCTTGGCTATGAACTTTCGTCATGGACAGATGAGCAATTACTGTGTGATTCAGTTATTGCAGAGATTTTTATCAATAGTATTCAACTGTGTTTTAAAAGAGAGATTACTGAAACAGGTCAAGCCCCAATGTTTATATTTGAAGGTGATTATGAGGCTGCGAAAAAAGATAGCATTAACTGGGTGAAATACTCAAGTCGAAGGTCAAAAGAGCGGCATAGCTACTCACAACAAATATTTGAAATGCTTGGACTCCCGCAACACAAGAATGATGATGAGGCTAACCTTACTATTCACCAAATTCTTAGGCTGTTATATGTCGACCAATTAACCTCTACTACGAAGCTACTAAAAGCAGATGAATCATATGATAACGTAACTATTCGTCGTGCTATAGGAGAATATTTATTAGGTATTGATGACCTTGAATCCCATAACTTGAGACAAGAGCTAATACTTGCTAATAAAAACTTCGAAGCGATAAATGGTGAACTGAAGGCCATATATAAAATGTTTGGCAATGACGCTTCTTCAATCAACAGGCAATCTTTATCTATTGAGGTTACTGAAATTAATCGAACCATTGAATCACTTATAAGTGAAAGAAATGAAATACAAGCTAGCAGCCATGAGCAGCTAGATAAGAAAGCCGAAAAAAAGACCAATGGACTACTTCAAGATATTAATAGGTTAACTTCTGAGGCTGAAAAACTACAGCAGTTAAGGCGCGATACCAATATTGAACTAATTGATACTAAGCATTTTCTTGTAAGCCTAGAGTTTAGATTAAGTTCTTTAATTGAATCCAAATTAGTGAATAGTGATTTGGGGAGTGTATCTTTTAAATTTTGTCCTTCATGTCTTAGTGAAATAGGTCCGAATAAGGATAAGCATTCTTGCGGTCTATGTAAAACAATTATCAAGAGTAAAGAAAGAGACTTTGCATACATTCAGATGATGAATGAACTCAACTTTCAAATTAAAGAAAGTAGCACCCTTGTTTCTGAATTTCAAAGTATGGTTGATGAATGTAATTCAAAATTACCTGCCTACAAACGACAAATATCAATTTTAAAGGAAGAATATAATAATCTAGTTACTTTTACAGATAACAGAGGCGCATTAATTGCTGAAGTTTCGACTGAAATTGGTTATCAAAAGAGCCAGATTGCTAATATTGAAGATAAGGTAGAGATTGTTGAAAAGGTTGAAAAACTTCAAAGAAAAAAAATAGAAGCTCAGGGGATTATCACTGAGACTGAAAATAAACTTGAAGCCATTAAAATTAGCAATAAAACACGTTTCGAAACTGTTTATGTTGCAATTGAAGAAATATCTAGGCAACTATTAATAAATGATGGCGGTGAAAAGTCATTTTTAAAGCCTGATGATATATTCTTCGATTTTGCAAAAGATAGAATGGCCGTTAATGGGCGTAGCAAATTTTCTGCTAGCTCAATGGTTGTATTAAAAAATTGCATTCGTTTTTCTTTCTTTCTACAAGCGTTGAATGATGAAAAATCCAGGATACCTAATTTTCTAATTATGGATAACATTGAAGATAAAGGAATGGTTGCTGAAAGAAGCCAGAAGTTCCAGCATCTAATTACAGAGGCTTGCAGCGAAGTTGAGAGTGAATATCAGGTGATTTTTACAACATCAATGATTGCCGATGATCTTAATAATACGCCATACTGTGTTGGACCTTATTATCCAAAAGGGTCTTATACATTGGACTTGGCGTAATGAGAAGAGAAATCGGGTCTTTGTTTTATAGACAAAACAAACGAAAATGGACTATAACGAACTCAACAACTGAAAGTAAGAGAAAGAATAATTGGAAACGAATAATTGGGGTCAGGTACAAATTAAACGAGCAGAAAGTAGCAATAATTGGGGTCAGGTACAAATTAAATGAGCAGAAAGTACTGTGACTCAAGGTTTTATATGGAAAAGCTTGTGTGACGTGATAAATTTAAGCCCATGAAAAAGAAGAATGTGGTGTAGGAAAATAGGATGTCGACTTTTCAAAGTACATCGTGGAAATCAGAAAAAAATAAAAGCATGGAGATGGGCAGTGGGACTTTACCCCGTACCCATTATTCCTTCTTAATATGCCAATTTGAACAACAATACAATACAAAACAAGTCATAATGACCTAACTATAATTATCAGGAATACATCATGTCCACCACCTCTATTTCTGTAGCAAAGGGTATTGGGGTCAGAGCTTTTCTACTTTTTGACTAAGACTGATATGCCATTTTCTGAATTCATTTAAACAGGTATAGTATCTGCTTACTACTCAATATTGAGGACAAATCAATGAAACGTCTCACGCTACCAGTTTTATTACTCATATTATCTACCATAGTTATTTCAAACACCGCTCTGGCAGAAAGCAACAAAGCGCAAGGTAAAGCTCACCATGTTGTGATCATTTGGCTTAAACAACACGGCAATGAAAACGCGCGTCGTCAATATATTGAAGGCAGCAAACGGCTTGCTAAATTACCGGGAGTGCTCGCTTATAATATTGGCACTGTAGCCGCTATTAAACGGAAAAAACCTAACCATGCAGTGGATAAATCCTACGATATTGCCATATCCAGTACTTTCGTGAATCAACAAGCACTGGAAAATTATTTAAAACATCCAGAACATCAAAAAGTTATTCAAAACCTGCTCAAACCATTGGTTAAAAAATATAAAGTGTATGATTTTGTTGAATAAATAGCACGTAGCTTGGAAAATCGGGTATCGCATTTCGATACCCATTTTCAGCAATACAGTAATAATGCCAAATTACGCTGCCCACTCATCCAATCGACAGAACAGACGCTTCTTTGACATAGAATTATTTTAACGCTTCAAAGAGCTATATTGATTAAGCGGTTAATATTTCCTGAACTTCACCTTCAACAGCAAGAAAAACCACACTCGTCAACTGACTAAAGATGCCATGCTCAATAACACCTGGCATAGCATTTAAAATGCAATCTACTTGTTTACTATCCAGTTCTGAATCAAAAAACATATCCAGTACCAAACTGCCATAAGAGGTTACAGCCAAGCCATTGCCATTACTATTTTTACGTAGTGCGCCTCGTCCACCAAGCGCCATAAGTCTTTGCCTAACCATTTGCCAGGCAAACGGCATCACCTCAACCGGAATGGGAAATCTTTCACCAATTCGGTCTACCATTTTGCTTTGGTCCACCAATACAATAAATTGGTCACTGGCTCTGGCCAAAATTTTTTCCCTTACCAAATCAGCACCCTGACCCTTTAACAAAGTGTTATCAGGTGCCACCTCGTCTGCCCCATCAACATATAAGTCCAAATGTGTCAGATGTTCCATTGCCACTAATGGCAGTCCTGCTTGCTGTGCTTTAAGCATGCTGACAACAGAACTGGCGGCGGCGGTGACTTGTAAGCCTTCTTCATTTCTGCGGCGAACCAGCTCTTCTATAAAATAATCAGCTGTCGATCCAGTCCCTAAACCTACTAGCATGCCATCTTTAACCAACTTAGCGGCATGTTTTGCTACACGTTCTTTATCATTCATACTGACTCCAGAGTAAATAAGGGCAAGTCTTGCAACTTGCTCACTAGAAAAATGCGCGTAGATCAGAAAAGCAACAGCGCATCTCGACATCCATCATTAGAAGGTTCTTGTTTCTGTCCTTCAAATATCTTATGACTCTATTTTTAATACTTTATTAACCGCTCTAATCAATTTTTTCCTGCTCTACTGGTTTTTAAATCCAACCATTAGCACCAGAATTTTTTGCTTTTTGTTTTTTGTAGTCAGCTGATTCAGTAGTCATAATCAGAATAGGGACATTTTTGTAGTTTTCCAGCCTTCGTAGGTTGGTCGCTAAACTCATACCTCCCATATTAGGCATGTTAAGATCAGAAATAACCAAGTCAGCTGTTCTTTCTCTGGCGAACTTCATGGCTTCAACACCATCTTCCATTAAAGCAACTTTGTGACCTTCTAACTCTAATACGATTTTCATCATTGTTCTAATCGCTTTTGAATCATCAACTGCCAGTATTCTAGCCATCGAACTTTCCTCCATATTTAGGATAACTTTTAGTGAAAAAATAATATCTATCATCTGCTATAGCCATAGATGACTGAATATTTCATTGGCATTTGAAATTCCAAGTATATAACTACAGCAAGCAATTACAAGTTAATAAATATTTATAAGTGGGTATACCCGAAGTGTGAAAAAGTAAGGGTATTTACCCATACTCACTTCTTGTAAGTGCTTTAGGTTTGGCCATGATAGATACACTTTTTGTAAGTTAGTTTATCCCTCTTAGGTGTACCCCTTAACAGAGCACGCGCCAA
>WTAG01000296.1 GCA_013139755.1 Methylomarinum sp.
TTAATTAGATTATAAGTATTCTCTAATAAGGAGGTTTTTATTCATTTTAAACCTCTGGGTAACTGTCTTTTTAATAGGTATTATTATAACATATTCAATGGCTTGCGGCTTAACTTAATGACATTGATATAGACCGCCAAGACCAACTAAGACTGAAGAGATTGTTTTTAACTTCTTTTTAAGAGAAGAAACCATGATTAAGAGAACTAGCCCAATAGAAAATGCAGCTATTCTAGTTGCATGAAAATGAGTTCTTTGTGCATATCTCCATATTTTGCCACTACTGTCCGATTAAACAAATTGCAACTACAATTGCATGGTCTGCCTGGGTTCTGGCGGTTTTCGTTTCTGATGAGTAGATGTTAATCAGCGTGAAAGTTTTACCAGTTTCAGCAAAAATACTTTCCAGCTGTAAAACATTAAGTTTATTATAAATCAGCTGCATACAATTTTTAATTGGAAACAAATGACGCTGATGAGTGGAAGGTTTGGATGCTGATTGGCAATCTTTCTGCCAAAAGTCATCTGGACAGACTAAATTGTGAATGCCTGCTTTTGGCTGTTTTGAGTCAGTCAGAAATTGATAACTCTTGGCTCTTTTCGATGTTGTCAGTATAAATTAAAACTACAAATGAATATGTCCGATCAAGTTTGAGCTATTAGTGCACCACGAAGCGTTTATTCACCAGCAGCTTAAAAGATGTGCGATAAACGTTTTCGCTCGAAACTAAAGAAGGTAAATCAATGGGCTCGCCAGGTCAGTAATAGAATTCCACTTGCTGAAATCTGGAAAATATTCTGTGTCAAATTTACTGGCCACATTCGATATTTTTGTGTGACTTTCAACGCAAGGCAGATGGATGAATTTCTTTATCAGGCGATGAGAATTCTGTTTAAATGGCTCAACAGAAGAAGTTAGCGAAAGTTTTTCAATTGGGATAAGTTTGGTCGTTTCTTGCGACAATTTCCATTGCCCAGAGTGAGAATTTATCACTCACTTTATGGATCAATAACTGCGTGAATGATTTTATCTTAAGCCTAGTGCTTAAATAGGGCGCGCAGGGTTATAACGAGGGGGAAGCTGCTCCTCTACTCTCTTAGAGATACTTAAAAATGTATTTAACAGGTTTTTATAAACGATTCTTGATTTTGTTAACACCGACCAAGGCTAATACAATAAATGCCCCAGGCGTAACAACAGCAACAGCCAATGTAGCAGAAAGCTTTAACTTATCCTGTCGACTATTGGGTTTTGCCGCTGGTTTTGTTGCAACAGGGTATCTCAGTGAGCCACAAGAATGACACAATGGAATTGCGTGATTTTCTTTTGAGCCACAAAAAGAACATTGAGACATCTCACCCCTCCCAAAAATGAAGTTTGTATTTGTTTCAGAATAGCAGAAAAAACAAATTTATAGGTAATAAATATATTTTATCGTGCCCACCGCTCCCGTACCACTGCTATTTAGCCCATCAAAATTGCTACGGGTAATGAGTCGATACTTCTTAGTAATCATAAACCTTCCCAAATAAAGTATTGAAAATGGATTTATATAGTAGTTTTAGTTATCTATTAAATTTAAGCGGACAGGTTTAACTTATACCATGAGCTATAACTGTCGCAAGGAATTGCCATTGTTTATTTTAATGCCCGTGATGCGGAGCATTAGAATGTTGGGTAGGATAAATCTGTCTAAGCTTTTAAAATGATATCTTTTTCAGCCAAATCTTTAATGATTTGCAATCCAGATTCAATAATTATTTCAGGTTCTGGATGGGCTGATTCATCGGCTATTTGTTTTAAGCAAGCCTGACAGGACATGCCGTCACTCTCCTGTAAAATTTGTAATAGCCTAAAAGTAAGTGGTGGGATTTGAATGAAATTGACTTCATCAATGATATTGCGATAAACCAGTAAGAAAGTCGGTTGTTCTGGGGCTGTTAAGGGTAAAAAGGTAGGGGATATTTGTTGCACAGGGAATTGATAGACTAACGGCCAGGCGAGTGCAGATAAGCTGATATTTTGTTTGTCTATATGGTTTATAAATGCTTCGCTATTAGCGCTGATTTCTTCTTGAGAAATAGAAAGCGCCATTTCAACCCATTCATAATGAGCAAGCTCTAACAAAAAGGGATAGTCGGTATTATTTTTACGCTGGTTTTGTAAATAATCTAAAAACTCTTCCGGGATTTCTGAAAAATAAGGCGTGGTGCAAGGATGCTTGGCAAAAAAGTCTTGTGATAGCTCAAGCCATTGCTGCTCATTTAATATTGTTTTTAAGACAGGAAAATTGCTGCTTAAAAAGCCTTCAATATTATTAAAAAATAACTCTCTATAGGTTTCTATACGTTGTTGTTTTACATCCTCGGGAGCAGGATTATTGTATGGATCTCTGATATAGGCAGCAAACTCGTGTTGTTTGGCTTTAAAATCAACTTTCATTAGGCAGACTGTTGTATGTGTTGTTTGTGCCAAGCATTTTGAATGCTCTTGATGGTATCCACTTCTTTTAATAAGGTCTCTAATGAGGGGATATTAAAATCACGCTCAAGTAAGGTAGGGAATACACCATAAAGTTCATAGGTTTTTGCCAGCAATTTCCAGACAGGATCAATAACATCGGCTCCATGAGTATCGACTAGAAAATCATCTGCTTCAACATAATGGCCTGCGATATGTGCATAGGCAATACGTTGAGCGGGTATAGCACGTAAAAATGCTTCTGCATCATAACCGTGGTTAACGCTGTTGACATAGATATTATTAATATCTATTAAGACATCGCAGTCGGCTTCTTCAATCACCGCGTTAAAAAAATCAATCTCATCCATTTCTTGGCCGGGAGCAGCGTAATAGGAGACGTTTTCAATGGCTATTTTTTGTTCGAGAATATCTTGAACCCGTTGAATACGTTTGGCTACATGAGTTACAGCTTCTGATGTGAAAGGGATAGGCATTAAATCGTATAAGTGGCCTTGGTTGCTGCAATAACTCAAATGTTCACTGTAGAATTTAATTTGGTGTTGCTGCATGAAACTTTTCAGATTACCAATGAACTCTTCATCTAATGGATCAGTACTGCCAATGGATAATGAAAGACCGTGGCAAATGAAGTCAAACTGTTCTGTCATTGTTCTAAATTGTTTGCCGAGTTTTCCGCCCAAGGTCATCCAGTTTTCTGGCGCAACTTCGTAAAAACTGACGTTTTTAGGGGGCGTCTCAATGATTTCAGCTAAAAAAGAACGGCGTAAGCCAAGACCTGCATTTTGAACTAAATTTGTGATGCTATCCATAAGGTGCCTCGGAGAATTAAGGTAGGGCGAACTTAAGTGAGGCTGCCCGAGAATAGAAACCGTCGCGAGGGAAAGCCTTTTTGAGTCAGTTTTTTCGTTCATTTGAGGCGAATAGTTGCGCTATTCAACGAAAATGAACGGAAAAAATGGCCAAAAGAGCTTTCTCCGTAGCAGGTTCTCTATTCTCGGACAGCCTCCTAGATGCTACCGTTAAGATAGCAGACTGAAGTCCGCTCTATAAAATAGCGTTTTGATACATTGTATGCAAAGAACCAAACGAAAACTTATTCGCCTGATGCTTTATCTGAATCAATTTTAGAACCGCAAGCCGCTTCTTTTCCTTTCATCATTGCACCGCAAGACATTTCTCCGCCTTTCATGTCCATGTCCCCCATTTTGCTTTTCATTTTGTCCATCATGCCACCACATGACATTTCGCTTGATTTTTTCATATCACCACAAGCGCCTTCTTTACCTTTCATCATGGCACCGCATGAGCTTTCCATGCCTTTTTTCATTTTGCCGTCGTCCATCATACCGCCACATTTACCTTCGCCGCATTTGCCTTCAGTCGGTTTTTTGGTCTCACCACAAGCGCCTTCTTTACCTTTCATCATGGCACCGCATGAACTTTCCATGCCTTTTTTCATTTTGCCGTCATCCATCATGCTGCCGCACTTGCCTTCACCGCAAGATGCTTCTTTAGCTTTTTTGCCCCAAGGTTTTACAGTGTAATTACCTGTGTTGTCAGATTGTGCAACTTGCATATAACCATCAGATAATTCTGATACAGCAAAAGGGTTGCTTTCAGCATTTACAGCAGTTGAAGCTAATGCAGTTACAGCGAAAGTACCTAGTGCAGCAGCCAGAGGTGTTTTGTTCATTTTTTTCATTGTTATATAGTCCTAAAATGGTATGAGTATTGATTTTGTTATTATTTTTATATGAAAGATATTTCATAAATGAAAATATCAGCTCTCTGACTATACAGAATAAATAGAGTTTCATCTATAGGGTGAAAAATTATTAGAATAATGAGTGAATTGAAAAAATCACTCATCGGAAAAACAAAATAGATATTACAATCGCTAAGATTTAGCAATGAATCTGTCAATAATAACCGTGGAGCCTTATTTTCTTGAGGTATCTTATTTTTGTTGCAGTGCTAGCTCAAAACGACTTTCGGAAAAACCTTTTAAAAGTTGCCCGTTAATGACTGTTAGAGGGATTCCACTATAGTTAGGGTCTAATTGTTGTTTTTTGGCTTTTGCTAGCGAATCTTTTTCGATGTCATAGCTATTAAAGGCAATATTCTTTGAGCGTAAATAGGCCATGGCTTTTTTGCAATAAGGGCACCAGCTGGTGATATAGATATCTACTACTGGTTTGGTCGGAGTCTTTTTTGAAGTATCATTTTTTATGGCAAAGAGATTAACCTGAGGACCGACTTTTGGGATGAAAATTTCAGCAGTTTGAGCACACTTTGTGCTTGAGTATATGGTTTGCCCTTTTGCTGTTTTACATTTGTAAATTTCTGCAGTGGCTGGAAGAGATAATATTAGTCCTAATATAGCGGACACTATAGCTAGTTTTGTATGCTGCATATATATTTCCTGATATCAATAAACCTAAGTGTAGATGAGTTTGGAGTGTTTCTATGATAAATAGCTTAAATTTTAGACTTTTCCGGCTGCTTAGGTCGGTAGCTATTTTATGCTTTGGTTTATTTGTTTTAATAGCTTGCTCATCAACGCCCAAATATCAAAATACTGAATTGTCATCTGGGCAAGTTATTTTAGAGACAGCAAAATTTCAATTAGGAGAGCGGTATAAATTTGGTGGAAAGTCACCTGCAACAGGTTTTGATTGTTCGGGATTAACGTGGTTTAGTCATAAAGAGAATGGGATTCATATTCCTAGGCAATCTTTTGAGCAATTCAACTATGGAAGGCCAATATTAAAAAAAGACCTTAAGGCAGGGGATTTGGTGTTTTTTGAGACTTACCGGCAAGGCGCATCTCATGTGGGGATTTATAAAGGCGCGGGTGAATTTATCCATGCGCCTAACCGCAATAAGCAGGTTCAGATACAGGTGTTATCAAATAGTTACTATAGAAAACGCTATCTTGGTGCACGGCGCTATTGGTAATCTAATCATAGAGTTTATCCTTAAATTCACACAAGTCTTCAATCACACAGCTTTGGCATCGAGGCTTTCTGGCGATGCAGGTATAGCGACCATGCAGTATTAATAAGTGGTGGGCATCGAGTTTATGTTGTTTGGGCACCCACTTT
Organism: Methylomarinum sp.; assembly: GCA_013139755.1. The sequence continues at coordinate 5,590 of WTAG01000296.1, forward strand.
TCCAGGTTGTTTTCAACGATCAGTACATTTTTTCCTTTAGCGATACCTGTTCGATTGGATACTCTATATATATGGGTATCCACAGCAATGGTCGGCTGGCCAAA
>WTAG01000353.1 GCA_013139755.1 Methylomarinum sp.
GCCTAAAGATGATAAGGCCTAATATAAGATAAGTATTTTGACTCTCGAATGCCTGCTTTTGGTTGATCTAAGCCCGCTAAAATATTATTTCCATTTGTCAGTATCAATCAAAACTACAATTTAATTCATCTTTGTCAATCGGCTTGAAAACTTTTCAGGTAACAACATGCAGAGTGATGGAGAGCTTGTTCATTTATTGCTTTGAATGGCTTTATATCGTTTAAGCAATACTGGAGCTAAAGCCAGTATGCCTAATAAAGTAAATGCCACTATGACTGGCATAGATAATAGTTGCCCGGTATTTTCTATTTGTCCCAGTGATTGTCCAAGATTTGCAAAAACAAAGCTTCCTGGAATGATGCCAAGCAGGGTGGTCATAATATAGGTCTGGGAAGATACCGGGGTAAAAGCCGGTACAAGGTTTACCAGCCAGAAGGGGAATAGTGGCACCAGCCTTAAAAAAAGCAAGTAGTTAAATGCGTCTACCTGAAAGGAATCCATTAATTTGATTGCTTGATTATTTTCCTGCAACCTTTCCCTCGCCCAGTCTGCTATTAAATAACGAGCCAATAAGAAAACCAGTGTTGCGCCTATAGTGGCTGAAATAACAATCAGCAAGGTTCCCATCCAACGGCCAAATAATAAGCCAAGTGCTAGGGAGAGTATGGTTCCACCATGCAAACTTAATGCTGTCATGGCTATGTATAGCAGGCCACATGCGAGATAAAGGAATAAGTAATGCTGTTCGGCATAATTAAGCAAAGCATTACGGTTTTGTTTAAGTGTTTCCAGATTTAACCATTGTTGACCATCCAGTAGAAAAAAAATGGCAAAGATGGAACATAATAACAAAAAGACCAGAAGCTTGGTTTGTTGCTGAGTTAATTTATTATTCATTTTTATACCTGACCTGAAATACTAAAGTGATTGGGAAAGGAATACACATACCCAGTAAATCAGAAAGCGAGTACGGTACGTGCTCGCCGTCCTTCCTCCTCAAAAATAATGATTGCTAGCTATTGCAAGTGCAACTATGGCCGTACGAATTATAAATAGGACCTATTTTTTCAGATAACGTTTCATCCAATCTTTCCAACATGTATCTGTTAAAGAAATCGAGGCCAGTATTAACAAATAACACGTAGAAAAATTTCCCCCTGCTATCTATCCTGAACTATCAGTTCATCAAGGAGTCTTTTGATTATCTCTGTTCTCAAAGGAGTGATTATGAACCATCAATCTGAAAGTTCCGATCCTCTGATACTTGGCATTCCAGAGTATGGTTATGCAAGCCTGCATAACTTGCTGAATGGCTGGGGAAGCAGTGAAAAATATAAAGGTTTCTGGATGGAGATCGGTGTACCGTAATATCTGAAGGAGCTTAACATTTTATACCAACAAAGAGGAATCACGCATGACTGATCATATATACAAAAAAATCGAACTCATCGGCTCTTCCAGCGTTGGTCTTCAAGAGGCCATTGAAAATGCCGTTGGTAAAGCCTCACAAACTGTCAATAACATGCGCTGGTTTGAAGTTATTGAAACTCGGGGTCATATCAATGATGGAAAGATAGAGCACTGGCAGGTGACCATTAAAGTTGGATTTACACTTGAATAACTCTTGGTTAGTTGTTTTAGACTATTTGTAAATTACAACTAACTCTAAAGTTTTGTATGACATGATGCCCAGAATGAGAACCAATTGGCACTGCGGTCAAAATCGCTACACTAGTCAAATTTTGCATGCCGTAATAGCAGTAATTCTCTATCCTATAGTCTTTCAGTAAATTTAAAAGTATCGAAAGCTGAAATTCGACTTTTATAAATATGTCAGACTCTTTAATCAACGATTTTATTGATAACCCGTTAGTTCAACATATCCCTGTCCGGAAATAACCTGGTCGTTTTTTTTGCCCTTGATACTCACAGCACCTTCCCAATAGCGGTATCTGACGTTGAGTTCCTGGTCATTGATTAGAGGAGAAATATCCAACTCAAGTCTTAGACTAGGAATAGACAAATGCCATTTTGATGGATAAGTAATATTGGAATGCGGGCTTTTCCAATAATTCAGAACTTTAATTAAAACATCTGAAAAATTCAATATTGTTTTTGAATTATCAGCATGAAAAATGGCACCAGCGTTATTGTTATCCAGACTTCCATCCTTACGTCTAAAGCTGTAAAACATTAATTCGCTGTGATCGGATAATTGCAACGCAAACCAATCCCAGCCAACTTGTTGTGATGATAAAGAAGCGCTGCTCCATTCTCTATCCATCCAGCTTGAACCGGTTATGGGAAACGATTGCTGTTTGATTTGAATATTTCCTGTAGTCGCCATTCGAGTGTAGGAATAATAATAAGACGCGTTGCCTGCTTTCTGGCTTTTTCGACTAAAACCTTCAACACCTTGTAAAGCAATTTCTTTTTCTGAATCTAGCTGTAAAGAAATAGCAAATTCGTCACTTTTTGCATCTAAACGAATGGTTGAACCAGTCTTATCGATTGATTCTGCCTTCCAGTCATATAACCAGACATGATACTTTTTCATTTTCGCTCCGGCCAGGCCGTTCCCTGAACGACTAAAGCGTTCATCTGTATAAAACTGCTTATTGTCAACATCAGTCAGGGCAAAATGCGCCATATACATTTGATTATCGCGCCACTTCGAAGGGGTAATTTGTTGTTCTGGTGTCAGCGCAAAACGGAAAAATGTCAATTCATATCCAAACTTGCGCCCCACATCAGTTTGTAAATTACCGGTAAAATACCACCATTCGATGCGATATGTTGGATGTGGGCCATAATCTTGCGGAAAAATGAATACTCGTGGTTTCAAGACTTTTGCAAAAGGTTCATTATCTACTGATAACAAGCTGTTGGAAGTAGATTTCAATTCCGGTTTGTGTGTACTTTGCTGCGGCATAAAAAACCAGCTTAGCACTAATATGCCTGCAATAATTAAACCCCATATTATCAGGTGTCTCATATTTATTCAGTCCGCAATGCTTCGGCGGGCATGTTATGCGCCATTTTTAAGGCTGGCAACACACCAGCAAATAAAGCAGCCACAAAAGCCAGTAACAAACCCTGAAACACCACGGCTGCATCAAAATGAAAAGCCATGGTCCAGCCGAATGAGCGTTGATAAACCACAAAGATTAGCAGATAAGCCATGATAAAGCCGACTGGAACAGCAAACAGACCGGCTACCAACCCCATTAGTCCGGTTTCCATACTAATCAGTCGGGTTAATTGCCCGGGGGTCATGCCAATGGCACGAAGAATGCCGAATTGTCGGGTACGTTCAAACTGTAATGCCATCAAGGCACTAAAAACACCCACAAAAGCAATGATGGCTGCTAACCAGCGTAAGGTTTCGGTAATGCTGAAGGTTTGCTCAAACATTTGCATAGATATTTTATAAATAGCCTGTTCGGATCTTACCGTTTGATAAGGCTTCAGTAATTGTTTGACGCGTGCTTCCAGTTGCTGGATATTGCTCCCCGTCTCGACATAAATACCTATGCCGCTAAACCCTAAATCCGGCCAGTATTTCTGGTAGTTACTGCTGTGCATGGCAATATGACCTTGATCGCCACTGTAATCCGCATAGATCGCAATCACCTCAAAGGCTTGTTCTCCCGCAGCGGTACGCAACAGAAGTTTGTCACCAATCTCGGTACCATGATGATAAGCATAGGGCTCAGTCACAAAAATACTGTTTTGACGGTTAAATGTCTCCCATACTTGATTGATCTGTTGTTTAAAAATAAAGCCCTGCCTGGACTTTGTATTAATTTCAAACACGGACACTTTAGTGAGTGTATTGTCGCTAATTAATTGGGTGCGCAGCACACTGCTGAGCATCTCCACGTCATTCAGCTTAGCCAAATTTTCTTTTAGTAAATGGTCCGCTGCCGATTTATTGGCTACCTGCATGTTACCGGATAAATTTACATACAGATCGGCTTGCAAACTGGTTTGTACCCAATCTGAAACTGTCTGGCGAAAACTGCCGATCATTAAATCCATGCCTATTGCTGCTGCAACAGCGATCATTAATGTCGCTATCGCACATCCGGTTCTACTAATTTCAGCTCTCACCATCCGTACCGGCAAGCGGGCTAATACACTGGAAGATCGAGATAAAATACCCTCAGACAGATCGGAAGAGCA
>WTAG01000575.1 GCA_013139755.1 Methylomarinum sp.
ATTTCCTGCTCTGCCTCAACCCAGTCTTTTAATTCGTAGCCAGATGCAAAACCTCTTTTCTCTGCTTTGTAATAGGCACATACAGCGATCAATTTATGACAATCTTCTTGTGACAGATTGTTGCTAAGCGCAGTTGATTTTAATTCAGGCTTTTCATTACTTGTCATAATTTTCCCAAAATTTTGCCTGAGGTTTACTGTAATAGGATTTTGACGCCACTATTTAGTGTCAATTTTAATTGAAATTAATTTATCGTAACGTCATCATATGATTCACATACAGCGTGCCAGCAGAGTTTTCTCACAATTAATTTTTTCTAAACATCCTTGTTCAATTGCCCCTTGCTTACCCGTAAGAGTGATAAATATTATTCTGCTGATGTGACGTTAATCTTTTTCGGTTTAACCTCTTCGCGTTTTGGAATAACAAGCTCTAGAACTCCGTGTTTACAATTTGCACTAATAGCATCACCATCAGCTGAATCAGGTAAATTAAAACGTCGATAAAAAGAACCATAGCTACGTTCGACACGTTTGTAACCTTCTTTTTCAGTTTTAGATTCCGATTCTTTTTTACCTTTTACTGTCAAAACACCTGCATCCATATGTACTTCAATATCTTCCGGTTTAACTCCTGGAATATCAGCAAGTAATACAAATCGATTGTCTTCTTCCTTAATATCTACGGCGGGCGCCCATTCTGCAGTAGAAATAGATCCTTCGCCACCAGTATCATCATATGAGCTTTCTAATTCTTTGTGTAATCGATTTAACAAACTCCAGGGTTCATATCGCATAATAGCCATTTTTTTCTCCTAACAGTAGGTTTATCTTTTCGTTGTCACTTAAATGTAATCTATACGCTTATTTAAATAATTTTTCAACTGAGCATTTCTATCAAGAATAAGGGGAATAAATAATTGAGACAGAGAAATTAATTTTAAGTCTCTTTTTGGGATGCAACTTATAGGGTTTAACCGTCTCCTTTTGGCCGTTCTGAGACATTCGCTACTTTTTAACGAGCTGGGGTAGTGACTGGCTGGAATCGACCCACTGCAGTCATTCGCTTCATTTTCAACTGTAGATTGAGGAAACGGACAAGTGGATTTGACTTTTCATAACCAAATCGAACAAGTCAAAAGTCAAGACCAGGTCAAGTTTAAGCATCGTTTCCGATTCGCGGGCTGCTGAAGGTTCAAAGAGGGACACGGATTTTGGAATAACGACGTAACGGTGAGAAACATGAAACACTACAAGACGAGTCACGCCGGCTGCTGTAGCTATCTCACCACAGGCAAGTGTGATTAAATGCCCATTACGTGCCGCATAGTCCGTCCGCATCTGCTTGAATAAAAAGAGATTCACAGAAAAAGGCATGCGTATGTTGGGCTAATGCAACGAGGCGTTCACGATTGACCGTTGTATCGGCGATATCGGTTGCTTACACCTGCTGTCCCTGTTCTGTACCCTGAGGAAGCATCGCCGAGCTTGCATCTTCAGGCAACCCATTGGCCTCCGGAGGCATGTTATATACGACCCAATGCACCCAGGTCATCTTTGGTACTTTTGGATCTGGTGCATTGGGATCATCAACAATTATAATTAAACTTTGGGTAACTTCAGGTACACCTTCCCATATAAGCGGGGTGAGAAATATCCTCACCTTCACAGGTATATTTTGAAGCAATATCTCCACCATTATTAAAGCTGTTGGATTTTATGGTAAGCATAATCCTCTCCTCCGCAAATCAGCAGTCAGCAATCACTTTCTGCCGACAGGCATTAAACTTAACGGTTGAATATCGCTGTCTAAATTCAAAACGTCTCTTACCTCATCATCATCGAATGCACCAACCACTACAGTTCCCAGATCTAGTGCTTCGGCCTGCAAAAAAAGATTTTCGCCTGAGTATCCCACTTCCATATGTACATATCGCACGCCTCGCTTGCCATACTTCCTGGTGGTCCGCTGATAAATCGCTGTAAACACAATTACGATCGCTGCATCACCAATGCAGGACTGACCATGTGCAGCTTTTTGCATTGATTTTCGAAAATCTCCATTAGCAGTTTTCATCAAACTGTGTTCTTCCGGATTATATAGATATATTCCAGGTGATAATTCATTCACATCGCCCACAACAACGAAAAGTTTTAATGGATATAGAGCACCTGCCGAAGGTGCAGTACGCAACCCTTGTGAATCTGTGATCCCCTGAGCACTCCAAAGTAACTGCCCTACCTCATTCAGTATCAATGATGACTTTCGATATGAGCGTACAGAACGACGCTGTTGTAAAAGCGTCTCGACTGACTGTTTACCCGTTAATTCAGGATCTTGAAGCTTGATATGGTCATTTGAATCTGCCATTACTACACCTCCCGCCGTAAAATATACAAACAAGACAAATACTTTACATAGCCAGCATCTACTCAATATCATCATATTGGTATTATATCTTGTCTAACTTCTATTTATGTTGACGTCACGCAAATAAACCTTGTTAATTAACTATTAATAATTTTTAATAACCTATTTAAACAGGTTCGCCAAATGATCACCACTCACTGGGAGCATTTTGAACATCAAGCCGATATTGGAGTTCGCGTTTTGGCAATATGCCCGCCGAAGCATTCGAACAGGAGGCACTTGCCATGAGCGCCATCATCACTAATTTGTCACTTATCGACCCCAGGAAAGAAGTTAATTTTATTTGTGAAGAACCGGGTCTGATCAGGAATTATTACTTGCAGACTGGTTAAATGCCTTGATCTTCGAAATGTCGACGCGCAAGATGTTGTTTAGCCACTTCAATTCAAGAAAGTAGCCGCAGCAGTTTCCGTTTTATTTGTGATGGTCTTTCAAGAAACCTGAATTCAGTAAATAAGATTTACTCAAGGACTGAACAAAAGAGAATGATCAGTCTAATTCGCTATTTTTGTATATTCGTTATCTCAGTGCTTGTTATGATATTGACGAATGATAACCCTACAAAAGTATCGCTTTACTCTAGGTATGCTTTTGACTTTCTCACTCATGGGAGTCCAGACCTTGCCTGAAGCATCGCCACCCGAAGTCGCAGGGACCTCCACTTCGAGGCCTATGCCGCCGCTTGCCTACCGACTCCGCGCACACGTGCAACAGCTCGCAGGCGACATTGGCGAACGCAATGTCTGGCGCCCGGACGCCCTGCACGCCGCAGCCAATTACATACGCAAGGAATGGCACAACCAGGGATACGATGTGGCAATACAACGCTACACAGCGTATGACGTTGCCAGCGAGAACCTGGAGGTGGTTCTTCCGGGCATAGAGCGACCCGACGAGATCATTTTAATCGGTGCTCATTACGACTCGGTGCGAGGTAGCCCGGGTGCTAATGATAACGCCAGCGGCGCGGCGGCATTGCTCGAAATCGGCCGTGCGCTTGCTGACGTAAGCCTGCAACGCACGGTGCGCTTAGTTGCCTTCGTGAACGAAGAGCCACCTTTCTTTTACTGGGGTAAGATGGGCAGCGGGGTCTATGCCAAAGCAGCAAGTAGCCGCGGAGACGACATCAGAGTGATGATGTCGCTAGAGATGCTGGGCGCATATAGTAATGTCCCCCGTTCCCAAAGCTATCCACCGATTATCGGCTGGTTCTATCCAGATCGCGCCAATTTCATCGCCTTCGTGTCCAACATCGCCTCGCGCAAACAGTTGAAGCGAACAGTGGAGGCATTTCGCAAGAACTCGGTGTTTCCCTCAGAATATCTGACCACCTTCAGCATTGTGCCAGGGGTTTCCTGGAGCGATCAGATTTCCTTCTGGCGGGAAGGTTACCCGGCCCTGATGGTCACCGATACCGCGTTTCATCGCTATCCCTATTATCACACGGCGCAAGACACACCGAATAAGCTTGACTACACTTCGATGGCGCAGGTAGTCAAGGGACTGACCAGGGCGATCATCGCACTCGCTAATGACGAGGCGGAGCTGTAGATTTAAACACAAGGGGCGTAATCAACTTATACACAGTTCGGTATTATTTTAGAGCCTGGTCTGGTATCGAAATAACGCCTAAAAGAGAATGGCGAAATTGTGGGCAGAACAAAAGGGCTTAGAGCCGAATGGCACTTACTTAAGAAGAAAGTAATTTAAAACCAACCGGCTACGGTATGTGTGAATGGCTTTCTTTAATAATTCGTACTTGAATTCATCAATATATTCCTGATTTAATGCTATTAAAAGCAGAAAGCTACAGCAATGTCATATATCGTAACCTATTGATAATAAAATAACTTATCCATTAAGTAAGTGCCATTCGGGTCAGAGCCCTTAATTGGTAAGACCTTAAAAAACAATGGATTATAAAAATAATCTTTAAAAATGGCTCATAGATGCCAGTAGAGACGAAAAGATTGTTTTATATTCTCTTTAAGAGGTATTTTGTTTCCTAGAATAAGCATTTATTAAAACCCTCAAAGCCATTGATCTCTTAGTTTGGTATTATCTTTTTTATAGAACTCAGCTCGGAATAATTTAAAGAGACAAGTTTATTTACCTAGATTCCCTTGAATTTATTCATTATAGGTCTAAATCAAGCAAAGGAATCAATCTCACCATAGAGCCTTTGGTAACCGCATTTTTCAAAGTGTTCACGATTAGCAAATTGCAGTTTTCTGAGGAGATATCAAGTTTCTAACTAGGTAATAATACGTATTGTATGTACGATGTAATGATGTAAAGATGCGGACGTACTGATGGATTGGGCTGCATTTTAATTATAGCCTTTTAGGAGAGTATTTATATATGATCATTCAAGTTTTTTATATGTTTCAAAAAATAAGGAGCAAATGTCATGGCTAAATCAGAATCAAAAATTACCCTTGTCACCCAAAAAAAGGACGCACTTTCAGATATTAATTCAGATACTGAATTACAGGGTGAAGACTTTTATAAAATGGTTTCAGAAGCGGCTTATTACCGAGCCGAGAAAAGAAATTTCGCTTCAGGCTATGAAATGGAAGATTGGATTGCGGCAGAAGAAGAAATTATAGCGTTACAAAAAGAAAGTTTAGTTGCTTAAATGGGTTAAGGGAGTCCTTCTGGTTCAAAATATAATAAAATCATAACTATATGTGTACAGGATCAGTCAGATTTTATTCAAAAAAATTAGGGGCTGTTGCCGTTTCACATAGGTAACCATAAAAAAGCACAAGCTAGGGCCATAGAAGCTTCAAAATTTCGCTTCAATTATGCTGGTAGGCTTTCACAAACTTCCATCAATAAATTCCCATTCCAATTTTTGATAGAAAACCAGTAAAGAATGAGGGTTAGCACTTGAAATTCAAGGGTGAATTACAAAATGGCAACAGCCCTAGTATCTGGTAGATGTGTGGGTGTCTTTGTTGTGATAGGGAAAGCAATTTCTAATAGTCTGCTCTTGGCCGTTTTAAGCCTACCAAGTACTGAGTTAGTATTTCTAAATCGCATGTAGAGTAGATCAGTTTACCTCTCTCAAATTAAAAAATGTATTTACAAATAACGGCTAGTCTATTTCCACTTTATAGAACAACCAATACTAGCAATCTGATCTTTAGGGCCTAGGCCTGTTTCCGCAATTTGTTTCATGGCTTCAAATAGATCACGTTTGGCATCAGCGGGCGCGGTTTCTTTTCTGCTGGCGTCTAGTCGACCTCTGTATTGCAACTCAAAGTCAGCGTTGTAACCGAAAAAGTCGGGTGTACAAACTGCACTATAGCGTTTGGCTATTGTTTGGCTTTCATCCAATAAATAAGGGAAATCAAACTTTAAGTCTTTAGCCAGTTTCTGCATGTTTTCGAAGGAATCTTCGGGGTAGTTGATGACATCATTAGAAGATATGGCCACAGAGGCTATGCCTAATGATTTTAGTTCTGCTGTATCGCGTAATAAACGCTGATGAATGGCTTTTACATAAGGGCAATGGTTGCAGATAAACATGACTAATAAGCCGTTTTTACCCATACACTGCTCTAGTGTCCAGTTATTGCCATCTGTGCCAGGTAGTTCAAAATCATGTGCTTTTGTGCCAAAATCACAAACGGGAGGATTTAATGAGACCATGTTTCACCTATAAATTCTTTTAAAATCTAATATTTAAGCTATATTCTAAAGCGATTACATTAATTATGAAATGGATTCTAATGTACAGTAAATTAAAGTTTCTTTGTATTTGTTTTTTATTTTTTTCTACATTTTCTAATGGATATGCGCTAGACAAAAAGCAACCGATAGTGGATGAATTACAGATACTTATCGATGTGTCTGGCAGTATGAAACACAATGATCCTTATAACTTGAGGATACCAGCTGTTAAATTGCTGGTCAATTTGTTGCCTAATGGCACTAAAGCAGGTATTTGGCTGTTTGCTGAGAACACAAAGGTACTGGTAGAAACCGGAGTAGTTAATAATCAGTGGAAAAAGAAAGCATTATCCAGAATAAGGAAAATACATTCGGTGGGGCTGTTTACTAATATTGAAGATGCAATACAAAATTCTGCTAAAGAGTGGTTTGCATCATCAGAACAACAGAACCGGAATTTAATTTTATTAACTGATGGCATGGTGGATATATCGAAAGATATTATGCAAAGTGCGGAATCCAGAGAAAGAGTAATGGTCGATCAGATCCCCTTGCTTCAGCAAGCAGGGGTAAAAGTTCAAGCCATTGCATTGTCCAGTCATGCTGATGAAGACTTACTTAATAAACTGGCTTTTAATACCAATGGTTGGTCCGAAACGGCAGAATCGGCAGATCAGTTGCAGAAAGTGTTTTTTAAGATGTTTAAAAAAGCCGTACCTCAGGATACCGTGCCTATCAAAGGTAATATGTTTACTATAGATAAGGCTATTAATGAATTCTCAGTACTTATTTTTAAAGACTCAGGTGCATTAGAGACTCAATTAATTGCACCAGATAACAGCAAAATAGTCAGTTCAGTAAAAAACAAAAATGTTGCCTGGTTAAATGAAAAAAATTATGACTTGATTACAGTTAAAAAACCTAAGGCAGGGAACTGGAAAATTATTGCAAAAATGGATCCAGATAATCAGGTGATGATTGTGACGGATTTGAAGTTACAGGTGGATGATTTTCCTAGCCATATTTCTGAAAAAGAGTCGCTTGAGTTGATGGCTTATTTTACTGATCAACAGCAGTTAATTAGTAGGGATGATTTTTTAAGTTTAATTGATATTTCTATAGAGCAGACAGATCCACTCGGTGCTAAAAAAGTATGGGAAATGAATCCGGTATCTGATAAACAGGGATTATTTAGCCAAACAATTGGAGCAACTTTTGCTAAGGGTAAGCACAGCATTAAAATCATTGCGGATGGTAAGACATTTCAGCGAGAAAGTGTACACACTATTGAGGTGGTAGAAAGCCCTGTAGTTATAGAAACAACAGTTAATAATGAGCAGCGCACAGGAAGCTTAAAGGTGATAGCTGACGAGAAGGTTATTAATACTGAAATGAGGGCAGTACAGGTGATTATTAGTCAGATAGGTAAAGCTGATGAAAACCAAGTGATAGAGAAAACAGCTGATGGTTGGGGGCTTGTGGTTGCCGCACCTGAGTTGGGTGAAAGTAAAGTGATTAACTTTTCTGTTATGGCTAAAACGGTTGAGGGACTTTCAACTTCACCTAATATAAAGCCTATTGTGATTGAAGATGGCTTGTTTGCTACAGTCGAAGAGCTTGTTATTAA
>WTAG01000096.1 GCA_013139755.1 Methylomarinum sp.
TGCCTATCAGTCAATTCTGGTTTTGCTCCGTATTGTAATAACAACTTGATTATTTGTTCACGACCAAATAACGAAGCCATCATCAATGCCGTTTGCCCCGCATGGTTCTGATGGTCCACAGCACAAGGGGTATTTTCCAACAACCATTTGGCCACCTGTAGATGACCTTTAAAGGCAACGCCCATAAATGCATTGCTGCCTTTATTATCTAGCGCACAGGCATTTGCACCTAACTGTAATAAAGTTTCTAGCGCTTCAGTTTGTCCATAATAAGCGGCCAAAATGAAGGGGGTATATGATTTGGCGTTTACGCGGTTGATATCCCCACCTTGTAGCACATATTTTGTTATGGCGGCACTATCGCCTTCTCTGGCCGCGGTGAAAATATCAAGCTCATTTGACGAGCCATTTTGGCTAATAGCTAAAATGCATAAAGTAATAAATAATACAGTTATCTTGTTCATTTTGTGCACCTTTAAAATATTGCAAGGTTGGTGGTGAAATAATTTCACCACCGGCTCCATCTGCTATTAATCTTTATAACTGATAGCTAAATGTTTTACTTTATCCAGCTTTACATTCACTAATTTGGCAACCCGTTCACCATATTCAGCATCTGACTTGTACAAAAAACTGCTAAAAATAGTCCGCACTTGCTCATTTTTTACCGTTACCAAATCAGCCGCCAAAGCATTTACAAGATGCGTTTGGTCTGATTCTGAAAAAGAACGATATAGTTCACCGGCCTGTTTAAAATTTTGGGTTTTCTGAAAAGGGATTTGCTGGGTATTTCCGGTTACCGGAGTGGGGCAATATTCAAATTGTTTATCATCTGTAAAGCCTTGAGCAGAATGACTGGGCTGATAATTAACCGTACTGGTTTTAGCAATAGAGCTACCCGCACCTTCCTGATTATGTGAATTCACTTGAACCCTTGGGGCATTGACAGGTATATGCATGTGGTTAATACCTAATCTATAGCGTTGAGTATCTGCATAAGAAAATAACCTGCCTTGTAGCATTCTATCTTCTGATGGCTCAATCCCAGGAATCATATTGCTGGGCGAAAATGCCGCTTGCTCAGTCGATTGAAAATAGTTATCAGGCACTTTGTTTAAGGTTAATTCTCCTACCTTTCGCGATGCAACAAGCTGTTCAGGCCATATTTTTGTTGTATCCAGTGGGTTAAAGTCAAAATCATTAAGTTGATCTGGTTTCATGGTTTGAATATAAAGATCCCAAACAGGATAATTGCCTTGTTTTATATTGTTATATAAATCCTGAGTCAAATGATTGAAGTTTGTCGCCTGTATTGCTGCTGCCTGCTCAGGTGAAAGGCCGATATTTCCCTGGAGGGATTTCCAGCTAAATTTCACATAGTATTGCTGACAATCAGCATTGGTAAATTTAAAGGCATGCACACCTGAACCATTCATCTCTCGATAACTTCTTGGAATACCTAGTGGAGAATAAAGCAAGGTTAAAGTACGTGTTGCCTCGGGTATATGAGAAAAGAAGTCAAATGCCCGGGATGCTTCCTGCATATTTGTTTGTGGATTCGGTTTGAATGCATGCACCATATCCGGAAATTTAATCGCATCGCGAATAAAGAAAGTCGGGAAATTATTGCCTACCAAATCCCAATTGCCTTGTTCAGTATAAAACTTAACTGCAAACCCACGCGGATCGCGTAAGCTTTCAGGTGAATGTTTTGAATGCACGACTGAAGAAAAGCGCACAAATACCGGGGTTTCTTTACCTGATGCAGTGAAAGGTACAGCCCGAGTAATATCAGTTAAATTAGCGGTTGCTTTAAATACACCATAAGCTCCCGCCCCACGAGCATGCACAACGCGTTCGGGTATGCGTTCTCTATCAAAATGGGCCAGTTTTTCGATTAAATGATGGTCTTGTAACAAGGTTGGGCCTAGGGGACCAGCAGTTAATGAATTCTGGTTATTGCCGACTGGCGCACCTGATGATCGGGTTAAAACAGATTCCGAAGCCTGTGCAGAGCCTGCAATAGTGATAGAAATGGTTACAGCTAATGCGCTGGCGACCAATGATTTTGTGTTTTTCTTTTTCATAACGATCTCCTAAAGTCATGTTTTTTTAATGACAAAAATAAATAAGACTAAAGGACAGCTCTATTAATTCATGGCTGGCATCTATACGCTTAAAAGATTCGATAACTTCGTTGAAAACCTTGTTAATAGCCTGCTATTAACTGCGATCTTCGCCTTGTTCTCAAACATTTTAAACGCATACCTGCTCAGACAGAATTAATAGAGGTGCCCTAAAGTGCCTTGTTTATTTCTATGGTTGATAGTTTATCGATTGATTCGATCAATGTATAATTGATTGTTTTTATGATATCAATAGATAAAATCAATGGATGTATTATGAATTTGAAAGATCTAAGCTATTTGGTGGCCGTTGCAGACTTACGTAGCTTTGTACAAGCAGCAGAACAATGTTGTATTAGCCAACCTACATTGAGCACGCAAATTAAAAAAATGGAACAAGGGTTGGGTGTACAGATTTTTGAGCGTAATAACAAAAAGGTACTAGCGACGGAATTAGGAGAACAGATTATTGCCTCTGCTCGACGTGTGCTACTAGAGATTGATCATATGAATGAATTGGCTTTAAATTCACAAAACCCTTTAGCAGGTAATTTTAGGTTAGGCGCTTTTCCTACACTTTCTACTTATATTTTCCCGGACCTGGTACCGCTGATTAAACAAACCCTGCCTGAATTACGCCTTATCCTTATCGAAGATAAAACGGATAATTTAATTGCACAACTAAAACAAGGTAAAATTGATGCGGCTTTGTTGGCTTTGCCCGTAAAAGAAGACTTCCTGGTGACGGAAAAACTATTTGATGATGAATTCAAATTGGCTGTGGCAACGGATAACCCTTTGGCTGATAAAGCTGTTATTAATTTAGAAGATCTATTACATCAACAGTTATTATTACTTGATGAAGGCCACTGTTTACGAGATCAGGCGCTGCAAATTTGCCAAATGAATGGGGCTGAAGAACAGCAGGACGTTAGAGCAACAGGGCTGGAAACACTACGACAAATGGTGAGGGCAGGAACAGGTATAACTTTTATGCCTGAAATTGCAATAAATGAAGCTGAAACAGGTATCTGCTATATTCCGTTTTCTGAGCCCGCTCCCAAACGTAGCATTGCTTTAGTCTGGAGAAAAACAACTGTACGGACAGAGTTAATAGAACTGCTTATTGGTCACATCTGCTCGGCTGTATCTCAGGTATGATTTGAAAAACTATTATCAAAGATTCAGTGTATTTGCTGTTTGCTCATCCATTGATAGTGAATGAGCTGAAAAACACAGCATGATTATCAGATATGGATACACAATACCTATCCAAAAAATATAAAAAACTAACCTTCTTTTATAATTAATTTTTGACCTGGTTGCAGTGTTTTATTTAATGAAATATTGTTCCACTGAGCAATATCTTGGCTGCGTACATCAAACTGGCGAGCTATATCCCAAAAAGTATCGCCT
>WTAG01000218.1 GCA_013139755.1 Methylomarinum sp.
TGTGCTCTTCCGATCTACATCCTACCAACTCAGTGCGGCAGAAAGCTTAAAAGTACAGCTTATTAAGCAAATGGTAAAACAAGTTACAGGGCAGGAATTTGAGCTTTTTTCCCCCGGTCAATTGCAAGATGATATTGAATCAGTTGAGATTACTGCGCCAATACCACCTAATCAATTAGGCGGGGTTGGCATGGTTTATGAGCGTACATCAACTTATAGTGAGCTGGAAACTACCTCCTTTTTAGCGGAGGGAACAATCAAAACGCAGGATGGAAAAAGTATTGATTTGTCTATCAGCCTTAAGATGAGTCGTAGCTTCTATAGTGAATCTAGTTTTACTTTTCGGGCAGGTCAAGCTGAAAAAATTGACCCTTTAGTGGTTAATTTTGAAGGTAAGGCTGCAGAGTTATCCGCAACTAAATTTGAATTTGATATTGACGCCGACGGCAATCCTGACCAAATATCTATTCTTAAGCCTAGTAGCGGATTTTTAGCGGTAGATAAAAACCATGATGGCTTTATTAATGATGGTTCTGAATTGTTTGGGCCACAATCGGGTAATGGGTTTTCTGATTTAGCTGCCTATGATAATGATCACAACAACTTTATTGACGAAGCCGATTCAATTTATAACTCATTGCGTATATGGCAACGAAATGAAGACGGTTCGCAGCAATTATTCTCTCTGGCGGATAAAGAAATTGGCGCTATTTTTCTTGGACACGTCTCAACACCTTACCAATTAAAAACAAATGAAAACCAGTCTTTAGGGGAAGTAAGTCATACAGGTGTTTTTATTTCAGAAAATGGCAAAACAGGTACTGTTCAGCAGATTGACTTTACCGTGTAATATATCTTCACAATCAGCTTAACACTCTCAGCTAACAGCGAGTATATCGATGGCTTGAGTACAAAACAGGCAATTAAAATTGTTAGAGTAAGCCAGTGAGAAATTACTGGCTTTTTTGTGTGTTTTTAATTTGCTATCAGAACCAATCCCATTGTTCCAATCACTTGTCAGTATATACTTGCAAAAAAATATCACCCATGTGAGTATTAGACTTAATGAAGCAGAATCTATCACCGTGTCCTGTAAATTAGTGAAAATTAGAGCTACGATCTGGTCATTTCTACTGGTTTGGATATGAATCTTAATACCATAAAAATGGATTGCAGATAAAAAACTTCGGGAATGACTGACTTGCGGTTTACTGTACTCGTGTTATTTTATTATTGGATCGATGTTAACTGGGGGTAGATGATGTGTTGGGAAATACAATATTTTTATAATTTATGAATAATCTTGTTTGGAATGACGGATTAAGCGTTGGTGTTGATAGTATTGATGCTGACCATAAGAAACTTTTATCTCTTATAGCTGAGCTTTCCGAGGCTATTGCAAGTGGACATGCAAATGAAGTTTTAGAGAATATTTTTCTACAATTAGAAGAATATGTGGTGATACATTTTACTCGCGAAGAAGCATTAATGCGAAAATGTAATTATCCTGATTTAGAAAATCATATAAAACAACATCAGGCCTTTATCAAAAAAGTACCTGAATTAAAAAATAAACTATTAACAGCTGATTCAATTAAAGTATCACAAGAAGTTAACCTATTCCTTTATAACTGGTTAATGAATCATATAGTTGATGAAGATCTCAACTTCGCTCAACAGGTTTATGAATATGGTTTGTCTGATAATAAGCAGGATAAATCCTCATTATTACGCTGTGTTATTGATTGGTTAAGTCGGTATTTTACTTTAAATGTTCGTTTAGCAATTACCGCAATATTTCCCATACTTGCATTATTTGGTTTAAGTTTTTTCATATTGTGGAATAGCTCAAAAGAATATTTAGGTATACAAAGTGTCCTGGATTTTAATCCAATCGTTAATCAAATAAATGTAGTCACTCATCAATTGCAGATGGAACGAGGGCTATCCATGGCCTATTTAGGAGCAAATAATAATAAGTTCTATGTTGAATTAATTAAACAACGTGAAATTACTGACCTGGTGATAAATGGCTTTAAGCAAAAGTTAAATACTTTTGGAAAGCACATGACAAATGAAGAGATGCTTGAGCATTTCATTCAGAGTAGACAATATTTTTACAGATTAGCTGAACAGCGTAAATTAATTGATTTGTCAGAAGGGAGTGATAGTACCTTTAGATTTTATAGTGGTTTTATAGCTGAGTTACTGGCAATCCCTGAAACTGCAACTCATTATAAAATGAGTTCCAAAATGGCACATAATATCGATGCGTTTAGTGCAATTATAAATCTTAAGGAAGCTTTAGGACTTGAAAGGGCACTTGGAGTTTTAGCTTTTGAGCAGGGGCATCTATCAAAAAAACAACTTCATGATTTTATTCTGCTTCTTGGACAACAGGTGAAGTTTAAACAAGATTTTTTGCATGCAGCTACCCCCCAGAAAAAATCATGGCTTGCTTTAGATTGCGATCAGGACAAAACTCATTCGATGGAACAGGAAATTTATCTATCGAATGAAAATAAACTCATAACGAATGACGGTCAACAATGGTTTGAACTTCTAACGTGTCAAATTGATGAGCTTAAAGCATTGTCAGGTTTATTAATGGACGATTTAGATGTTCAGGCAAGTACCAAAATCCATCATTATAAATATCAGCTTTATTTCATCATTATCGTTTTAAGTAGCATTCTTGTTTTGACTTTATTCTTATTCTGGTTGTTAAGGCGGAGTATTATTTTCCCCATTCGACATCTGACACATGCCATACATGACCTTGCATTTGGTAATAAAAAAATACAAATTAATGAGAAGTATGCCCACGATGAGTTAGGTGAATTGCTTGAGTCATATGAGAAATGTCGTCGTCGATTGTTACAGGCAGAAATTTCCTCAACCATTGATTTTAGCCGCTTGGGTGTTGAGCTGGAATACAACACCAGTAAAAAAGAATATTATGAAAAGCTATCTTCAATCGATCCATTAACAGGCGCTTTTAACCGACGAAAACTGAATGCACTTGCCGATATTGAAATTAGCAGATTATCTCGTT
>WTAG01000228.1 GCA_013139755.1 Methylomarinum sp.
TGAAGTTTTAAGAGAACTAGAAGATCCTGATGTGTGGAGTGATCAAGCGAGAGCTCAGGCTTTAGGAAAAGAACGAGGTCAACTAGAAACGATTGTTAATACCATTGTTGATTTAGAGCAAGGTTTAGCAGATGCTGAAGAATTGCTGGAAATGGCGGTTGAAGACGCTGATGAGGAAACAGTCGAAACAGTTATTGAGGATTTAGCTGTTTTTGAAAAACAAGTGGCTGAATTAGAGTTTAGGCGTATGTTTTCAGGCGAAATGGATGCCAATAACGCTTTCTTGGATATTCAGTCGGGTTCTGGTGGCACAGAAGCGCAAGATTGGGCTTCAATGATAGAACGGATGTATTTGCGTTGGGGCGAAGCTAAAGGTTTTAAAGTCGAATTGCTTGAAGAGTCACAAGGCGAGGTTGCAGGAATTAAAAGTGCGAACATTAAATTTGAAGGTGATTATGCTTATGGATGGTTGCGTACAGAAACAGGGGTTCACCGATTAGTCAGAAAATCTCCTTTTGACTCAGGCAGCAGACGGCATACTTCATTTGCTTCAGTTTTTGTAAACCCTGAAATCGATGATGATATAGATATTGAAATTAATCCTGCCGATTTACGAGTAGATACTTATCGAGCGAGTGGCGCGGGTGGTCAGCATGTTAATAAAACAGAATCTGCTATCCGTATAACACATGAGCCAAGCGGTATTGTTGTACAGTGTCAGAATGACCGATCACAGCATAAAAACCGTGATACTGCGATGAAGCAGTTAAAAGGTAAGCTATATGAATTAGAGCTATCTAAACGTGCAGAATCTGCACAAGCTCTGGAAGATACTAAATCAGATATAGGCTGGGGTAGTCAAATTCGATCCTATGTGTTGGATCAATCAAGAATTAAAGATTTAAGAACCAATGTAGAAACAGGCAATACCCAAGCTGTTTTAGATGGGGATTTAGATCAGTTTATTGAAGCTAGTTTGAAAAGTGGTTTGTAATTATGAACCCGCTCATACACCACCTAAAAATTACCAACTTTAAAAGCATCGACACATTAACATTAAATGATGTGCAAAGTTTTAGTGTTTTTGCTGGGGCCAATGGATGTGGGAAAAGTAATTTTTTTGATGCTCTTGAATTTATTAGTGTCTTTGTTAAAGTTGGAGTGACTAATGCTTTGCGGAAGTATGGTGGCTATAAACATATTTATTCTCAAAAACGACGTAAAGATGCTATAGGGCAATTTGATTTTGAAATTGATGTTTCTTTGTCTGAAGACGATAAATTAGTTCGTTTTAAGTACAATTTAAGTATTAGTAAATTAGATACAACGCCTGAAATTACTGAAAAACTGCATATTAATGGTGATTTAGTAATGGAACGTGAGGAAGGAAAGTTCCCTAAATTAATTGCTTATAATGGTGAAGAAAAGGTTATTGAACATTACCCAAATGAATTTTCAGCATTGTTGTGTTTTCCAGATTTATCTTTGGCTCTGTTATTGCGTAATATTCGTCTTTATAGAATAGATCCTATTAGTTCAAAAGAACCAGATAGTTCGGAACAGGACCCAACGGTTTTAAGTATTAAAGGGGATAACCTTGCTAGCGTTCTTGCGCGGTTAGAGCAAGAGGGTGAGTTACAGGGTATTATTTTAGAATGGATGGAAACGATAGTTCCTAGTATTGAAAAAATTAATACCGAACAGCAAAAATTAGACGGTAAAACTGCTATTTTCTTTAAAGAGATAGGAACACGTCGCCAATTTCCTGCTCACATGATTTCAGATGGCACTATTTATGCTCTATGCTTATTAGTAGCTATATTGGATGCGCCTAAATATGGTCTAACCTTGATTGAAGAGCCTGAACGAGGATTGCATCCTAAAGCAATTAATGAATTGGTTGGTTTTATTAGAGAACAAAGTTGTTTTAGTTCTCCTTTATGGATGACCACCCATAGTGAATCTGTTGTTCGAGCTTTACAATTAAGTGAACTCTGGGTAGTAGATAAGAACCAGGGTAAAACTCGGATGAAGAGTGCAAAAAAGCAAGGTTTAAGGGATGAAGATTTTGCTCCCCTCGGTTTGGACAAGGCATGGTTATCTAATTTTTTGGATGGAGGTTTGCCTTGGTAACAGTTGGTTTTATTGTTGAAGGCGTTTCGGATAAAAAATTAATAGAAAGTACTACTTTTCAATGTTGGGCAGAACAAACATATCAATTGAAAATAATAAACCCTGTTATTGATGCAGGAGGTAATGGAAATATGTGCTCTCGTTTAATTGAAAGATATGTTGTTTTACTTCAAAAATCAGTCAACCCTGATAAAATTGTTGTTTTAGCTGATTTAGACCCAGAGAAATGTGCACCTTGTATTAAAAAGCGTAAAGAAATTATTGGGACACAAGGCATAGACTTAGTTATTATTGCTCGTAAAGCAATGGAATCTTGGTTTTTAGCAGATACCGTAGCGATGAGTAAATGGACAAAAAATAATGAATTTTATGAACATATGCCTGAAGAAAGTGCAGCAATGCCATGGGATCGTCTACAAGAAATTGGTGAAGAAAGTATAGGACGTGGCCCAGGAACTAAGGTTGGTTTTGCTCGTAAATTTATTAATCAATATCAATTTGATGTAACTCGTGCAGCTGGACATCCAAATTGTCCAAGTGCAAAATATTTTGTAGATAAATTGGCTCTATTAGCCAATTAAATGAAAATTTTTAAGTAATTATTATAACTATGTCAGAAAACCAACAAGACGAACAACAACAAATTGTACAGCGTCGTGCTAAATTATCAGCACTACGTGAAAATGGAATTGCTTTCCCAACTGATTTTCGCCGTAATGTGATTAGCGGTGAGTTATTAGCTGAATATGGCGAAAAAACCAAGGAAGAGTTAGAAGAGC
>WTAG01000431.1 GCA_013139755.1 Methylomarinum sp.
TAGCAAAAGAACCGCGCTTTTTGAATAACTGGGTATTAACACCGCATCCTGGTGAGGCCGCTAGGCTGTTAAATAGCACAACAACAGCAATAGCAAAGGATAGGTTTGCCGCTGTCTTAGCGATACAAAAACAATATGGCGGTGTGGTTGTTTTAAAAGGGGCTGGGACATTAATCAGTCATGCTGATGAGATAAGCCTATCTACCACCGGTAATCCAGGTATGGCAACGGCTGGCATGGGGGATACCTGGACAGGTATGATGGCGGGATTGCTTGCTCAAGGCCTGGCTTTAGAGGTGGCGACAAGAACAGCCGTTTACTTGCATGGAAAAGCCGCTGATTTGTCGGCTCAGCAACAGGGTGAGATTGGATTGTTGGCAAGTGATTTAATGCCATTTATTAGAAAATTAGTTAACCAATGAAAATAACATTATTAAACGAACAAGAAACAGAACAATTAGGTGCTGAATTATGGCGAGTATTACCCGAGAAATGTTTGATATTTCTTAAGGGGGATTTAGGGGCAGGTAAAACGACTTTAACCCGTGGTGTTTTAAGGGCTGCAGGACATAAAACAGCGGTTAAAAGTCCCACCTATACATTGGTGGAAGAATACGATTTACCTAATAGAAAAGTCTTTCACTTTGATTTGTATCGAGTAAAAGACCCTGAGGAATTAGAGTGGATGGGCATTAGAGATTACTTAGACCAACAAAGTTTATGTTTTATTGAGTGGCCAGAACTGGGAATAGGTTTTTTACCTGAGCCTGATGTAGAGTTAACAATATCGACCGTAGGGGAAGGTCGTGAAGTTGAAATTGCGGTTATTTCAGAAAATCTAGTAAATAGACTCAATCTCCACTGGAAAAACAAGGACATACTGTTATAATTTAAATAAGAGTATTAATTAGGGTATTCTCAGATGTTTAAAGCTTTCAAAATTATAATTTTATGTGCATTGTTAGTAGTTTCTGTAACGGTGCACGCGCAGCAAGTGCGTATTGCTTCTTTACGCTATTGGACGGCGCCAGATCATACGCGTATGGTTTTTGATGTTACTAAAAAGGCAGCTCATCAAGTTTTTTTGTTAAAAAATCCAGCGCGCTTAGTGATTGATTTTAGTAATACTAAATTATTAAAACCTTTAGCGCAGCCACCTAAGAATCATACATTATTTAGCAGAGTGCGTAGTGCGGCAAGAAATAAGCATGATTTAAGAGTCGTTGTGGATTTAAAAACGGCTGTGGCACCCAAAAGTTTTTTATTAAAACCGAGTAACAGTTATGGCAATCGATTGGTTGTGGACTTATTCGCTAAAGATAAAACAGTAGTCGTATCAAAAACAAAGAAAGCTGTAAATAAAACCAGAGTTATTAAAACCGTAAAAAATAAAGCCAGAGATATTATCATTGCAATTGATGCTGGACATGGCGGGGAAGACCCTGGTGCTCATGGTCCTAGAGGAACACAAGAAAAAAAGGTGGTGTTTGATATTGCAAAAAAATTAGCAGTATTGATTAATAAAAAATCAGGTATGAAAGCGGTGATGGTTCGTAAAGGGGATTATTACATCAAGCTGAGAAAACGCATGGAAATAGCCCGTGCTGCAAAAGCAGATTTATTTGTATCTATTCATGCGGATGCATTTAAAAATTCAAAGGTTAAAGGGGCTTCTGTCTTTACCTTGTCTAATCGCGGAGCTTCAAGTGAAGCCGCTAGATGGTTAGCTAAGCATGAAAATTCAGCTGATCTTGTGGGTGGTGTAAAACTGGCAGATAAAGAAGATATGTTGGCCTCTGTATTAATGGATTTATCGCAAACAGCCACTAAAGAAGTAAGTCGTGACGTAGCTGGTGATATTCTCAAGAATTTTAAAACCATTGGGCATTTACATAAAAATAACGTGCAAAAAGCGGGGTTTATGGTTTTAAAATCGCCTGATATTCCTTCAATTTTGGTTGAAACTGCTTTTATTTCTAACCCAGCTGAAGAGCGTAAATTAAAAAGTGGTAAGCACCAAGCCAAAATGGCTCATGCTATATATAAAGGTGTAGTAGGGTATTTTTCCAAACATGCGCCAGCAGATACTTACTTGGCTTTTAATGCCAGTAAAAAACATGTGATTTCGAGAGGAGAGACTTTGTCCGGAATTGCACACCATTATGGTGTCAGTATGCAATCAATTAAGTCAGTTAACGCATTGGCGAGTAATCAAATAAGAATTGGACAGGTTATAAAAATACCAAGAGGCTAAGGGGTCTGAAGGTAGGGCGGACTGATGTCCGCTCTACAAAACAGCTTTAAAGCTTATATAAAACGCTATTGTTTCTATCTCTAGAATCGATTTTTTTGTGTTTATTTTGTTCAATTCTTTCCTGGGTAAATTTTGCAATCATTTGATCCCAGTTATTGTATTGATCATAGTTCTTAAAACCGGCGTTTTTTCGATTTTCAAAAACTTCTTTTCCTAAAATAATAAGTTCATCTGCTGATTTTCCATCAACAGCATCTAAAAACTCATCTTTATTTTTGATGGAGTCACGTAGTGTCCAATAAGATACTTCAAACTCTATACGTTGCTCTGTGGGCAAACGATCTTTTATCATACTGACAGATCTATTAGCCGTTTTTAAACTACGACCATTAATCTCACTGCCTTTACTACAACCAAGTAGTAGTGCACACATGATAAAAACAAAAACTGTAGACAAAAATCTCATACAACAAACCTCAATAGAATAGGAAAAATAACAATATAAGTAGCATCAGGAAATGGATAGATTGCTATCTAAAATAGAACTAACGATACATATTATTTGTTAAACATTCCTTTAGTAATAAACCTGAATTTTTTTATAATTTAACTACGCCAGGTTTTTAAACAAAGTAAAATACGCAAACATTATAAACCCATGCTCACATTTTATGCTGGAATTTGTCCAATTATTAAATCAGCGTTATCAAGCTGTTATTGCCAACTTAAAAGAAGGTGATCCATTAGCTGTTTTATTTCAGCAAAGGGTAGAACAGCTCATATTTACTGAAGCTTTTATTAAAAAAGGTAATCTACTTAACAGCTCACCAAACACACCCTTGCAAATAGCCATTATTGGTCCTACGCAAGCAGGGAAAAGCTCAGTCTCTAATTTGGTACTAAACAGTCATAGTGCTGGCGTAAGTCCTCTTGCCGGTTATACGGTACATCCTCAGGGTTTTTGTTGTAACACGACATTACAAGACAGTGTTGGCTTGCAGAATTACTTTGGTCGATTTCAGCAGCTAAATCTAAGCGACTTAAAGCCAAATAGGCATGATTGTTATGCCCTGACAGAAAATAATAACCATACCGATTTACTACCCGATTGTGTGTTTTGGGATACGCCCGATTTTGACTCAATTGATTCAGTAGATTACCGCGAAGGCGTGTTAAGAACCATTGCCTTAGCCGATATTGTGGTATTGGTGGTCAGTAAAGAAAAATATGCTGATCAAGCGGTATGGGAGATGATGTCGACTATTGAATGCTTTCATCAGCCAACCCTGATTTGTGTAAACAAACTGACAGAAGGCACAGAAGACATAATCATTCGGTCTTTAAAAGAAAAATGGCAGCAGGCGAGAAAGGATGTATTCCCTGAAATTATTCCTCTGTACTATCAAAAACAAAGTGGGTTACCCATTTGGCCTCCATCAAGCATCAATCAGTTTTTTCGGATTGAAAGCAAGGTTTCTCAGCATAAGCATTTTGAATATCAAAATGAATTACTCAATAAATATTGGCATAGCTGGCTAGAACCTATTGCTGCAGAGCATGAGGCTGTTAGGCTATGGTGTGCTTTGGTAGATGAAAACATAGATCAGGCATTAAAAGATTATCAAAGGGATTATTTAAATCATCCTCATTATTACGATACTTTTCAAAATGCTTTGGTTGAATTGCTGACTCTATTAGAAATACCGGGTATCTCTAAAATATTAACAAAAACCCGCCGCGCTTTAACCTGGCCTGTCAGAAAAATGCTGGCTTTAGGGAAGCAAGCTATTTCTTCTTCAGAGGGTAAAGAAGAAATTATATTAAACCAAATCGGCGAGCATTTGTTAATTTCACTGGCTGACCAGTTACTCGGAAGAATAGATTCGGATACCAAACAACATAGCTGGTGGAAAGCTTCGTACTGTTTATTAAGGCAGCAACGTAATGAGATATTAACTGATTATAAATACGCGGTTGATGATTATAGAGATTCTTTCCAGCTAGACGTAGAAGCAACCGCTAATCGGCTGTATAACAAATTATCTGAACAGCCTGTGGTATTAAATAGTTTAAGAGTAACACGGGTAACGACGGATGCCGCCGCTATGGCCTTAGTGATACAAACAGGGGGCATTGGTCTACATGATTTAGTGATTACCCCAGCTATGTTATCAATAACATCATTATTAGCTGAAAGTGCAATAGGCAGCTATATGACACATGCTGAAGCTGAATTAAAGCAGCTTCAATTAAATACAGTAAAGAATCAGTTGTTTACCGATGGATTAAAGAAAGCTTTATATACATTACCAGAACAACTTTCTGATAAAAATCGATTTAATATTTCAATAGAGCTACTACAGCAAGCTGAACAACAACGTAAAGAGAAAAAACATGGCATCCGAATACTCTAACTTGCTTACCGATATTGAACAATGCACACAACAAGCGGTTGCAGAAGGCTGGCTAGACCAAACCGTCGTCTCAAATTTATTAATAGAAGACACAGTTTCAGCTAAGGAATTATTTGTCAGTGCGAATGAAAGGCCTCTGGTTGTAGCCTTTATGGGCGGAACTGGTGTAGGTAAAAGCTCCCTGCTGAATAAATTAGCAGGCAAAGCGATAGCTAAAGCAGGGGTAGAAAGGCCAACCTCGCACGAAGTGACTCTATTTCATCATCAGTCGATTAATCTCAGTCAGTTAGACGAAAAATTCCCCTTACAACAAATTCAGATTGCACAACATAACGAGGCGGCAGGGGAAAAGGTTATCTGGATAGATATGCCCGATTTTGACAGTACCGAAGAAAAAAACAAAGATATTGTCATGCAATGGTTACCTTATATTGATGTATTGGTATATGTTGTAAGCCCTGAAAGATACAGGGACAACAAAGCCTGGCAATTATTATTATCGCAAGGTGCAAGTTATGCATGGCTATTTGTTATGAACCAGTGGGATAGAGGAGAAACCGTACAATATGATGACTTTAAACAACAGTTGGCTAAAGCAGGTTTTAACAACCCTTTAATATACAAGACGGCCTGTACTGAATACGCAGATGACGAATTACCCTCGTTGCAAGCGGCAATTGAAGCATTAGCCGATAAAAATACCGTCGAACAACTGGAATTGCGTGGCGCGCAACAGCGAAAAAACAATTTAAAGCAGAATTTAAAGCAATGTCTACAGGCATTGGGTGATGAGCGTAGTTTTTCAACGCTATTAGAAAACCAGACAGAGAACTGGGCAGAAACACAACTGACTTTAAAGCAAGGATTTGACTGGCCAATAAAGCAAGCAGCCAGTGGTTTTTCCAAAATGGATGTAAAACCAAAACAAATACAGCTATGGGATGAGTGGGCGCAAACCCGCTTAAATGATTATCTTGATGACTTAATATTAAATGCTGATCAACAAAGTCTTCCAGTTGATCCCCTTAGAACAGGGCTGTTAGAAATACGGGAAAAATCAGAAAAAATCATTCACACCCAAACTGAACTGGCCTGTAGGCAAGCATTAGTCAACCCTGGCAACTTAATACAAAGAGTGACTTTAAAAGTTGCCTATATTTGTGAGTTTATTCTGCCGTTAATTACCATGTGCGTAGTGGGTTTTCATGTTTTGCAAGGCTATTATGAAAGTGCCATGACTGGTGAAGCATTTTTGGGCGTTAACTTTATGGTGCACAGCTTATTGCTCATATTACTCAGTTGGTTGTTGCCTTATTTTTTAACTAAAAAAATCCAACCCTCTTTAGAAAAAACAGCCTTAAAAGGCCTTAATAAAGGCTTAAATATGGCAATGGATATGGTTGACTTAGAAATTAAACAAGTGATTAATGCCCTAAAAAAACAGCATCAGATGACAACAACAGCAATAAAACAACTGTTGGTAGACTGTGATGAGTACAGCAAAAGCATTAAAACTGAAGAAAAAACTGAACAGCTCACCAGAATGCTGGTAGACAACTCCATGTAGGTGTGGTTTTTACCTACGTTTAGAGTATCTAATATTAATGACATTATTTTTATAAATATTGTAAAATACATGTTCTTGGGGGCGACTTGGCTTCGACGTGGGTAGCAAAACCTTGAGTGCATGCCGTGGACAGTACACCACGTAAAATCTACTGAAATATAAGTATTCGCAAATGACGAAAACTACTCAATGGCT
>WTAG01000446.1 GCA_013139755.1 Methylomarinum sp.
TTATACTTTATATTTTGAATTTAAAAAATACAGAAAAATTACTCTCTATCATGGCGCATTTGCGTCACCCGGAAAAAGGTTGTCCCTGGGATTTAAAGCAAGACTTTTCCAGCCTGATTCCTTATACCATTGAAGAAGCCTATGAGGTCGCCGATGCCATTGAACGTAATGATTTGGATGATTTACGGACAGAGTTAGGTGATCTGTTATTGCAGGTAGTATTTCATTCTCAGATTGCGCAAGAACAGGGCTTATTTAATTTTGAACAAGTGGCTGAAGCCATTACTGATAAGTTGATTAGCAGACATCCGCATGTATTTGATAATGTGACTTATCGCAATGATGAAGAGCGACAAAAAGCCTGGGATGAGGCAAAAGTCGCTGAAAAAAAAGCTAAAAATAAATCGGTTGAAAATGAAAGTGTCTTGGCAGGTGTGGCTATTAACCTGCCGGCATTGGTTCAATGTGAAAAGATTCAAGATAAAGCGGCAAGTCACGGCTTTGATTGGCCTGAAGTCGAACCTGTTTTTGATAAAGTGATAGAAGAGCTTGATGAGATTAAAGAGGCTTGGCAATCAGGTGATCAGGATCATATTCAGGAAGAGGTGGGTGATTTGTTGCTGGTAGCGGTTAATTTAGCAAGACATTTAAAAGTAAAACCAGAAATAGCACTTAAACAAGCGACTCAAAAATTTACTAAACGCTTTAATTATATTGAACAACAAGTTGAAGTGTCGGGGCGTGAATTGCGAGAGTGTGAGCTAGCAGAGCTTGATGCTTTGTGGGACGAGGCGAAAAAAGCACTTAAAGCAAACATGTAGCTGCGTTCCTCTCTAGTGAGAGTTCTTGCTAAAGGATTGATCTATTGTCTCGGTACTGTGGTCATATTTAGTTAAAAGCATTACACCGAGGCCATGGAGTTTCTTTTCTCTGTGTCCTCTGGTGCGCCAAGATTAAATCTGGCAATTCCAGTAGTCTGAAAGGTGACTACCATGCAAACAGCCAGTGCATGTAGCTGATTGGGTAATTATTACAGTAATGTAGTCGTTGAAACTTATAGTTGAATCTCCATAGTGCCTGGGTCAGGCTTATTCTTTAACAGGTCGCTTATCCAGCTTTCTTTGTAATGTCCGTCTGTGCATGTTCAATGCCCGTGCTGCCGCAGAAATATTACCATCATGCTGCATCAATACTTTTTGTAAATGTTCCCATTCTAGACGTTTGACAGATAATGGATTCTGATTGATTTCTACCGATGAGTCACCTTTGTTTTTGTATAAGGCATTAACGATCTCATCCGCATTTGCTGGCTTGGTAAGGTAATGGATAGCACCTAGTTTAATTGCCTCAACTGCTGTCGCAATGCTAGCAAACCCCGTTAGCATGATGATTTGAGTATTATCATCTAATGAAATGAGTTTTTTAACCATTTCTAAGCCAGAGTCATGCCCGATACGTAAATCAATCACGGCATATTCAGGTTCAGTTTTTTCTGCTAAAGCAATGCCTTGTTTTATGTCGTTAGCAACTGATACCTGAAAATTTCTTTTTTCCAGTGCAGGTTTAAGTACAGAACAAAAGGTTTCATCGTCATCAACTAATAGTAGATTCGGCTTGTCCATTTCCGTCGTAGTCATTGTTTGTCTCGGTAATTAATAAAGGCAGGGTGATTTCAACGCAAGCACCCCCTGATTCCATGTTAATAAATTCTATTTTACCGCCTAATCGTCTAATTGTAGAGTAAGTTAAAAAGAGTCCGACTCCTAATCCCTGTTTGCTACTGATAACAGGCTGTTTACCTGCAAATTCAACGATTTCAGGCGGGAACCCTAGGCCAAAGTCTCTGATTTTTAAGTTTAATTGCTGCTCGTCCCATTGGGCAATAAAATCAATGCCTTTGTCGATAGGTGATGCTTCAGCTGCATTATTTAAAATGTTAATAATGGAATGTGTCAGGGTTCTTTCGGCAATAATAATAGCATTAACCTCCAGATTAGGGGTTATGTTTAAATTGATTTTACTGGTGGTATTATGTGCTCGCCACTGATTTAACACTTCATCTAGATAGTCTATAAGTAACATAGGATTGCCCGATTCTGCACGCATTTCACCCGCGGAGGCAGAAAGCACTGAAAGCGCTTCTTTACAACGACTGATTTGTTGATTCATGATTTTCATTTTTAAGTGTAAATCAGGTATTCGGTGTTCTGGATAATCCAGCTCCAGTTCATGCGCTAAAATGGCCATTGTTCCTAGTGGTGTCCCCATATCATGAGCTGCACTAGCGGCTAAGGTGCCTAAAGAAACAACACGTTCATCACGTAAAGCATTTTCTCTGGCATCGGCAAGACTACGTTCGCGTTCTTTTAGTGTTTTTGATAGCTCCACAACAAAAAATGCGACTAAGCCCGCGCTAAATACAAATCCAAACCACATGCCAAAAATATGCAGATTAAAGTAATGTTGATCTTCAATGCTATGTAAATAATGTTGCATATCCTCACTGACTAAATTGGTGTCGGGAAGGTGGGGTTCGATAGCAGGCAAAGGGATGTTATAGCCAATGAGTACAGTATAGGTGCAACAGGTCAATATGACCATATTCCACGCGTATGCTTGAGGTAACATGATGGCTGTTAGGATTAGAGGTAGCAAAAATACCCAGATAATGGGGTTTGATGCGCCCCCAGTTAAGTAAAGTAACGAAGCCAGTGCAAATACATCGATTGAAAGTTGGGAAAAAATTTCTAATTCACTAACGGGCTCGTCCGTTTGTAATCGCATCCATGTGTACAAGTTGACTATAGCGATTGAAAAAATAACCGACCAAAGTTTTTCCTGAGGTAAGTTAATCTTTAGCCCATAACTTGAAATTAAAACAAGAAATGATTCAGAAAGAATAATTAGATTTCTAAGAATATAGAGCCATTTAAGGTTGTCTCTAATTGAAAGATTTGATTTTGGTAGCACTTGATCAAGCATGATGAGTTGGGAGGATTATGTTTAACATAGACGTAATAATGTTTGTATATTGTTTCGGATATAATGTCATATAACTTTACATGCTTGGAACCAAATGAAAAACTATTTTTTAATTAATGAAATGAGTAGCACACGGCTTATTATTTTCGTTTCTGTTTTTTTGATTAGCTTTGGTAACCAGGCCTTTTTGCTAATGTGACTGATGTATATCCAGTCGAAGTGAAAAACTTTGGGTGTTGAAACATCTTTATACGATAGAAAAATGGATTTTATTGGAAATTGGATTTTATTGAAAATTGAAAATTCTTTAAATATAGGGTGTTTTAGTCAAATAATGAACCGCTATTTAAACTAATGGCGCTATATTCATTTCTAAACTTTGTCTGGCGTGGAATTACGGCATTAAAAATGCTATTCTAGCTGCAATAAAATCATGATGCACTCCGGTTTTAGATATTAATAGCATAGAGTCATTAACATGATGTGTGTAAAGACTTAAAGATTAACCACAGAGGTAAAGCCAGTGACAAAAATAACTGAAGTACCCAGTCCTTTTTGCGGTATAGGCTCAGATGATTTAACCATTCAGGTTGACGGTGTAGCAATAAAAGTCATTGAAAATGGGTGCGCGGTTAATACGCCAGCATTTGAGCAAGCAATAACAGATACTAAGGCCCGTGTTGATGGTAAAGAAGTGTCACTTAAAGTGGCTATTAACCGAGCAGCTAAAATCTTAAAAAAATCTAATCAGCCTGTCATTGGTGGTTGTGCTACGGATGTAAATGGTATGCGGGCTTTAATGGAATTAGCAGACCGCAATGGCGCAGTGGTTGATAACATGAATTTTACTGCTGCTAAACGTAACTTTTTAGCGTTACAGGACTCAGGCTGGATGAATACCACCTTGGCCGAGCTTAAAAACCGTTGTGATTTGTTCATTGTTATCGGTTGCGATCTTGAAGTGTTTTCTCCTCGTTTTTATGAGCGTTATTTGTGGAATAAAGAATCCATGTTTTTGGATGATACCAGTGCACGTGAAGTGATTTATATTGGTAAATCACCCTCAGGAAACGCTTCAACATCACCAAATAAAACGAAAGCTCAGGTTTTAGAATGTGCTGATGCCGATTTACCCGAAGTGGTTGCAGTATTAAGAGCATTAATTAAAGGTCATCCGGTGTCGGCAGAACAAGTCGCTGGATTGGCTGTCGCAGACCTTCAAGAGATTGCCGATAAATTAAAAGCAGCAAGCTATGGAGTGGTTACTTGGGCAGCAGGTGCTTTGAATTTTTCTCAAGCTGAACTAACAGTACAAACTATTTGTGAATTAGTTAAAGATGTTAATGCTTCAGGCGTCAGGTGTTCTGGTTTTCCTTTAGGCGGTAAAGAAGGAGACCAAACCGCTAACCAGGTTTGTGGTTGGCAAACGGGCTATCCTGCCAGAATGCGTTTTTCCAGTGACTTTCCTGAATACGATCCTTTCTTATACGACATTAATCAAATGTTTGATAATGGCGAGGTGGATGCTTTCTTATGGGTGCAAGCTTTTAATTCAAGTGCAGTACCTCCACATGGCGGTCAAATACCGACGGTTGTAATTGCTCGTTCGGGCATGGTATTTGAAGAAGAGCCAGAAGTCTTTATTCCGGTTGGAACACCTGGAATAGATCATTCGGGTCATACTTATCGATTAGATAATGTGGTCGCGATACGTTTAAAAAAATTAAGAGATTCAGGTTTGCCGAGTACAGCAGAAGTGCTAACGGCGATTGAACAAGCATTGGTGGTATAACATGTTAACAAAATTAACAGGCGGTATAGTCTACGATCCTGCAAACAAGGTTAATGGCAAGAAAAAAGATATTTATATTAAGGATGGCCGTATTGTTGCCAAGCCCAGAAATGTTGAGCCAGATAAAGAATACAATATCAGCGGTAAAGTAGTCATGGCGGGTGCGATTGATTTACACACCCATATTGGTGGTGGTAAAGGCAATATCGCAAGAATGCTAATGCCTGAAAATCATCGGATTGATCCAGTTGCGCATACTGATATTAAGCGTGCAGGCACTGGCCATGCCATGCCGAGTACTTTCACTACGGGTTATCGTTATGCTGAAATGGGTTATACCGCGGCATTTGAACCCGCTGTTTTACCTATCAATGCTAGACAAGCTCACATGGAAATGGGTGATGTACCTATGCTTGATAAAGGTGGCTATGTAATGCTGGGAAGTGATGATTACTTTTTACGCATGATGGCTGCAAACAAGGATCAACAAGCGATTAATGATTATGTCGCATGGACACTACGTTCAGCTCAAGGTGTGGGGATTAAAGTTGTTAACCCGGGTGGTATTAGTGCCTTTAAATTTAACCAACGTCAGTTAGATTTAGATGAAAATAACAAACACTACAATGTAACGCCTAGAGACATTTTAAAATCATTGGCAACAGCGGTTAAAGAGTTAGGTATTTCCCATCCTCTGCATGTTCATGGTAGTAACTTAGGTGTGCCAGGTAATATTCAAACGACACTGGATTCTATTGCCGGTGTTGAAGGTTTACCTATGCATTTAACCCATGTTCAATTCCATAGTTATGGCACAGAAGGGGATTTTAAATTCTCCTCGGGTGCAGCCCAAATTGCAGAATCAATTAATAAAAATAAAAACATATCGGTTGATGTCGGGCAGATTATGTTCGGCCAAACGGTGACTGCATCAGGCGATAACATGCGTCAATATGCTAATCATGGATATGCCAGTCCAAATAAATGGGTGTGCATGGATATTGAATGTGATGCCGGTTGTGGCTTAGTCCCCTTTAAATACCGTGATCAAAATTTTGTCAATGCCTTGCAGTGGGCGATTGGCTTGGAGATATTTTTATTGGTAAAAGATCCATGGCGCATCTTTTTAACCACAGATCATCCAAATGGC